>DASPIL010000011.1 GCA_035629175.1 Verrucomicrobiia bacterium
TGGCGCTTCTGTTGAAGAAAAAATCCATCTTGTTCACAACTCGGAAATTTCCCGGCGCGAAAGTTGTTCACATCGGCTGCGGCGAGCTGATCCAAAGGCTTCCTCGCCGATATTGAATAACTTTCGGAACAGCTATAAGGGTGCTCTGATCCGTTCTACAGCGTGGCGTCATTTTCAGGTTTGAACGCTCCTCCTCTCCCCAGCCCTCTCCTCCGCTCCGAGCGGAAGAGAGGGTGTTAAGAGTGCAGCTGAGCCTACGGCGACTCACACTTCTGTCCCGATACATCAACGGGCTTTGCTGATTCGTGTGAATTCGTGTCCATTCGTCGTACTGCGCGCGGTTTCAACTAAATCGTTCCGGCTTAGTCGGTTCGTTCGAAAAAGCAAAGTTCGTCCAGTTGAACTGGCACCGTGATCCGGGCCGGACCTTCGTGGCGTTTGCCATCCAACCCTTGCCACACCCCCGGAGGAAGAACCACTTGCCGTTCGCGTGCCCCCTTCTCCAATACCGGCGCCACCAGAATGCGATCACCCAGGAGAAATTGATCTTTGATTCCTTCATAACCCTGATGCGGAAATGCATACTCCAGGGAGCGCACGATGGGCTCGCCCGTCGACGCTGATTGGCGCGCCAACTCGAGGATGAAGCTCTTGTGTTTTTCCCGCACCTCGACGGCTTTGCGAGCTGCCTTCAAGTGTGTTGGATCCAGAACACGCCATGGAGCGACAGAGAATTGCATCATTGGCATCAAGGCATGGCACTGCGCAGAGCGCACCACCAGTTCCTGGTCGATCGTCGCACTCGATTGAAACGACTTATATTCGCCGCCGCCGATCATGTCGGGACAGCAAAACGGGTATCCCATAAGTCCCTCGAGCAGCATGTTCGGAACAAGCTTTGGGAGATCGCTCCACGAATGATCCTTGTCACGCAGCCGCTCCGCCAGGGGCTGGCCACCCATCTTCCACATCGCGCGGTATTCATTGAGCGGATACGCGAGACCGATTCTGCCAAACAACTCAGAATGCGTGTTGGCCGAAACGGGCTGTGAAGCAACGGTCCCCTGGTAATACGAACTGTCGCCGCCGTCGAACTTGAATCCATCCACCTTGTAAGCAGTTTGCAGATAATCGAGCTGCGAACGAAACCAGGCGACCGCCTGCGGGTTCGTGAAGTCGAGCAAGGCGCTCTCGCCATTCCACCATTTGACCAACGCAACGCCGCCCGTCGAACCCTTCAACAATAGATTGTTCGCGGCCAAATCCGCGTACGAATGAGAGTTGGTGTGCACGAACGGGCAGACCCAAAGCATCACCTTGAAGCCTTTCGCGTGCAGCGTGCGGATCATTCCCTTTGCATCGGGAAACTTGTTCTTTCGGAAATCCCATTGCCCGTAGTTCTGCTGCCAGTTGTCGTCAATCATCAGCACGCCAGGGGGGAAATCATTATCCAGGATGCCTTGGGAATATTTCAGAATGTCGGCCTGATTCTGATCGTACATCAACTCGATCCATGTGTTGTATTGTGGCGCTGAGAACAACAGTTCGTCGGGCATCTTCCCTGACGGCGGGAAATGATTACGGCTCGCGTAAAGATAAGCGTCGCGCAACGAATTACCGGCTCTGGCCTGAATCAGCTGCCCCCCCCTGCCCTCCACCACCATGCCGCGGGACGAAAGTTGAAACGAGAACGGGTCCTCTGACCAGACAACATCCCCCCGACTCGAGAGCAGCAGTGGCTGGCCCTGGTTCCCATACGTGTCGCCGCACAGGTCTGCCTCATACCCTTCCGCCAAGGGCATGCGGTAGCCGTGTTCAATGACTCCGCCCCACCAGGACGTCTTGGTCTGAGCGGACACCACGACCCGCGATGCGTTGGTTGCCGGCGCAGAGTTCGCAGCGGCCGATCCCGTGGCCAGGGAGCAGGCGAGAAGAAGAATTAAGGATGATTTCATCGCAGTCGAGCAATCCGGGGGCGGGTCAGTGTGATAGCGGGCGCAGGCCAGGCCTGCGCCCACCAATCAATCAATTACGGATGAAATAATCCGAAGAAACAATTTGTCGGCGCATGTGAAAACACGGAATTCAACGTGGACTGTCGCACAACGGCCAGGCGCCGCTGCCCTGCGATGTTCAGCCAGCCAGTTTCCTCCGCCGGAAGTGTCAGCCACTCGCCGTTTGCGAGGTCATTCTCGAGGCTTTCCGTGGCGTAGAGGCTCGCAAAGCCCAGGTCGGGCTGCGGCCACGTCAGCCAGTATTCCGCATCCGGCGGGTTGATGAAGATCCCCTGGGGATTCGATGCCTTCCGCAGCCAGGTCGCCGCATCCAATTCATAGGGCGCGCCTGAAGATACAAAGTTATCGTCCAGCGCGGCTGCCGCACCCGTTATCTTGATCCGGCTGAATGTGGCCGATTGACCTATCCGCGATGTGTCGGTCGGTCGAACCCCAAAATAGGCAATCAGGTCGCCCTGGAAATGTGCCGCATCGGCTTCAGGAATGGTGACGGTCGTGTTGGTGCCAGTTGGCGCCGATATCGTCACGTTGGTGTTGTTGTTAAAGGTCAGCGTCCACGTTCCGACAGGGCTCGATCCCGAGTCGAAGTCCGTCCAGCCAAGGAAGGTTTCCGCACTGGCACTATTGACCTTGTAACGGAAATTGGCCCTTCCTGTGCCGTCCGCATTCGCAGTGATGGTGAAGTACGCCACGTGTGCCGAATCCCAATCCACCGAAACGCCATCAGGACTGCTCATTCCGTTCGCGGGAATGAGATACATCATCGCTTCGAATCCGCTTTGCGCAGCGCCAGGGAAATCGGCGACGGTAATTGCATACGACGTTGTGTTCGCAGCAGCCGTGGCCGTGTGCCAGGAATAACCGCTGTTCACGGTTCGAATCATCTGGCGTTGCCAGGCGTCGCCGGGTGCATTCGCAAAAACGCTCACGCCCGCAGGCGGCGCTTTGGCGATCGTGATTGCGGGCTGATTCGTATGCACCGAGGGCGGGGCGGTGAGTCTCACATTATCGATCCAATACTTGACGGTGTTCGTCAGGCTGCTGCCGCCATTGGAGATAAAGCCCACGACGACGCTGTCGTAGGTCATGGCAGGAATTCCTGAGAGGGTTCCATGAATGCGCTGCCATCCGTCGGTCGCCGCCAGCGTGGCGAAGCCCTGCACCTGC
Source organism: Verrucomicrobiia bacterium (assembly GCA_035629175.1). Taxonomy (NCBI): domain Bacteria; kingdom Pseudomonadati; phylum Verrucomicrobiota; class Verrucomicrobiia; species Verrucomicrobiia bacterium. The sequence continues at coordinate 3,183 of DASPIL010000011.1, forward strand.
TGCCACCCGCCGTCCCCGCCATTGACATACAACCCAACGGCCCCGTAGCTCCCATCCAGCGCCGGCGACGAGTTTGTGACGTCCACCTTCACGAACACTTCGACATCGATGTAATCCCCCGAGGCGAATGACCCTGCGCCGTAAGCCACCTGCACGTCGTTCCAGCTATTGTTCCAGTTGGGATCCGAGGCGAGCGGCCAGTCAACCGTGACATACATGGAACCGCTGCTGGCGTTCCCGTCGGCATCCTGCGCGGAGTCCCAGATTTCGTCGTGTCCCGTGACATACGTTCGCCAGTTTTCCCAAACGATTCCGCCGAGACCGAACTCGAAAGTGTTCACGAGCAGGTCGTCGGCGCGCGCTGCACCTGCCGAGCCGAGGAGAGCGAGGCCGCAGAAAATGGGAAGGACGGCTTTGGATTGGGATCTGATGCGTTGAGCTTTCATATCATATGCACTCGATTTTGATGGGTTGATGGATGTTCACGGCGAGCTGACTACACGGTAAAAGCGCGTTGCTGCGAATGCTTCATCCATGACGCTCCAGTCCGGCGTCGTGGTGTTGGTCACAAAAAATCGAACCCAATCCGCCAGGTTGGTGCTGCCTTCAACGGCCCATGGCCCGGGCGCAGCATCGCGGATGGCGAGTGCGAAGGCAGCATCGGAAAAGCTGCCGCGCAGGGACGGCTTGAACGGCCCCGATGTGACTGTGAACTGGCCCAGAGTCAGCCAGCCGGGAACATCAATGTCCTGCGCGTCATTTGCGAAGCGAAAGGGAACACCGTTGGTGAGCGGGTTCAGCACGCGCAGGAGAACCGTGTACGCGCCCGGTTGCAATCCATGATCCTCCCGGCTCCAGCTCCAAAGCGTGTTCGTCGCGGCCGGAAGGAGTGAAGAAAGTTTCCATGGTGTGTTCCATGTTTGGACCAGCGCGTTACTGCTGTTCAGGAGGCCCAATTGCACTGGCCAGTCGTAGTAAAACGGCGCAACGCCGGCGTTTCGCAATTGCAGGTCGACACGGATGCGACTGGAATCGATGACGTCCACCAGCACAGCGTTCGAGACATGCATCTCGTAACCCAGCCGCACACTTCCCGCTAACGCGAGCGTCTTCTGCGCACCCGAGAACCCGGGCGAAAATGCGCGATGATTCAGCATCCAGGATGCGTGCGTGAGATCCACACAACGATCGAACTCCTGCCCGGCCGGAACACAGTTGGTCACGGCCGTGTTCCACATGCAGGGCTGGACCTCCGGCCGCACCTCGCCGCCGATCGGCTGGGTTCGCCACTTGTTCATTTCCCCTGCTGCCTTCAACAAACCGAGGAACATCCAGTTCGGCGGATCAACCGTTTCAAACGCAAAAGAGTCGTCATGGTATCCGATTTTTCGCGTTGAAGGATTCGTTCCAGCGGGACGGCGGACGACCAATCGGGTCTTCGTGAACGCCAGCTCAAATGCGTTCAGCACTTCATTCTCCACGGCAGTCGAAGCATACCAAGTCTCGTGCGGGTACGTGTGCCATTCGCCCCAGAACCCGAGCAACCCTGCTTTGACAAAGCCGACGCGGGGATCGCCATCATAACGTTCGCCAAGCGCGGCAATGAAATTCGTCAGGGCCGTGCGCAGCAGCGGGTTCTCGTAATCCGGCGACACACTTCGCCCGTTGTTGCCGTAATCCGAGTAACTGTGCGTTTCCAGGCCCGCATCCAACAGGTACTGCGGCAACCCGGTGGATTTTCCCGGATAATCCACATAGACCCGGAATACTGTTTGATGCCCGCGGCCGGCCACAGCATTCAGCAAGGTCTCGAGACTGGACCAATTGAAGTTCGTGGGACCGCTCATCAAGTCACGCAACGAAACGTAATTCCACTCCATGCTATGCGGGAAGGTCGTGTAATTGCCCGAATAAGGCATGAAGCCTTTCAGCGGATTGTTGGTTGGCGACGCGGAACGCCCGAGCGAATAGACATTGGTTCCGGCTGCTGAATCCAATGCGGGGCAAACCAGCGCCAGCGCGAAGGAAATGCAACGCGCAAAACGCTGAATCCTTGTGAAAGTAGTTTCGCGGGTGACGGCGGGATGATGCATGGTCTATTTAGGCGCCGGAAGGGTGGATGGTGCAACCCAGTTGTTGTGCCAATCCAACGTCCAAAGCTGCTGCAGCTTGGTCGGACCCGCGTGGCCATCCGCGAACGCGACTTGAATGCCGCCGACCAGTGCGGACGCATCCGTGATGTTCCTTGGCGCCGCCTTGGGCGAAACGCCGAAATGCCGGGCGACGCTGAATCTTCCCATAAACGTGTTGTTGCTACCGTTGTAGAGATCCTTCGCGGGCCCCTCGGTTTCCTGCGGCCATCCATCCACCCACACGGCATCCGCAAACACAGGGGTGCTCGACGGTTTGCGAACACCCGCTTCCGAAGAATATTTCCAACTATCCGACGCCCCGGGAATGACCGCGCCAGCCGAATAGCTTCCCGTGTAGAGCCAGCCGTTGTAGCCGTAGCTCCCTGTATAGGTGGTTCCAAACGGATTCCATTTCCACGTTTGGTCGGCAGCGCCAAAGGTGTATTGCGTGCTTAGAATGGTGCGCGTTGTGGCGGCGCTCGCTGAGGGGCAGACCCGAACTGCATTCACCTTCGCGTGGTAACTGAGCAGTATCGCCATCCAGAGATTCTGGTCGTAGGTGTATTGGAAGGATTTGTTGAAGTCGCCCAGATACATGCTGTGGGCCAGCCCCAGCTGCTTCACGTTATTGATGCATTGGACATCCTTCGCCTTAAGCTTGGCACGGGATAGCGCCGGCAACAGCATTGCGGCCAAAATGGCAATGATCGCGATCACGACGAGCAATTCGATCAATGTGAATGCGCTCGCGGCGAGGTGTCTTCTTATTTTCATGCTTGCGGCCCCTATGCGGGGAAGGTTCGGCGTGGGACGACAGTGTCATGAACGAAGCCGCCTTGAGTAGCTGCACAATGATGTAGCTGGAACAGCCTTGTCGGGGCTGGGACGGAAACCTAGAGTGCAACATCAGAGTGCCGACGCCCGCCAATGAACAGCGATTCCATGTGTGGATCAACGCCCGCATAGTGCTCGTCGTGGCGTGGATTTGCTGTTGCGCCACGATCTGCGGCCAGCCTGCGCGACCGCTCGTCCCACCGCAGAACGAATTCATGGTGAAGGCCTGGTCCATGGCCGACGGACTTCCCCATCCTTCGGTCACCGCGCTGGCACAGACTCGCGATGGCTACATCTGGATCGGCACCCTCGCGGGGTTGGTGCGGTTTGATGGAGTACGCTTCAAGGTTTACACCCCGCAAAATTGTCCGGAACTGCCGCGAAGCCGCATCGGCCGGCTCTTTGAAGGCGCGGATGGCACGCTCTTCATCACCACGGAAAGAGGCGGCGGATTGGTGGCCCTGCGTGGGGGCAAGTTCCAGCAACTGCTCGGTTCAGGAAACGAGCAGGATGAAATTGTGAGCGCCTTGAACGAAGGCTCGGGAAGCTCCCTGTTTGTCGCACGCTCGGGCGCGTTGTGGCGCTGGGCAGACGGGAGGCTCACGACCGTTTCCACCAACCGCGCCTTCTACCCGGTATCTCGGTCGCACGTTTGTGAAGACGGCCAGGGCAAAATCTGGATGGTCAGCGGCGCACACGAGTCGCGGCGGCTGCTTCGCTTCGATTCTGGCCACGTGGAACCAATCCTCCTCGAAGGGCCGCTTGCGGGAAGCCGCATCCAGGCAATTACCAAGGACGCGCACGGTCAAATCTGGCTGGGCACATCGAAGGGATTGGCTGCTTTGCGAGAAGGCCGCTTCGAGCGCATGGAACTGCCTGGGCCAGATTTGACAGCGAGCATCACACACCTCGCCCCCAGCCGGGATGGCGGGCTGTGGGTGTGCGGCGCGAATTATTGGCAACAGAAATACCACAACGGCCGCTGGGTGGGCGCAACCAGCAGGATTCAAGGCGTGCAAACGTCGCTTGAACTTTTGGGGGAAGATCGATGGGGCAACCTATGTTTCGGAAAATATCCCGAGGGATTTGTCACCGTGTCGCCGGAAGGAACAGTCACGAAACTTGACCCGCGCAATGGCCTGCCCGGCACCACTGTTTCATGTTATCTGGCCGATCGTGAAGGCAACGAGTGGCTGGGTTTGTTCGATGGCGGACTGGTCCGTTTGCAACCGCGCCGCTTCAGCATTTTAGGTGGACCCTTGCTCACAACTCCTGTCTATGCCGTCTGTGAAGATCCTGCCGGGGATATCTGGGTGGGCAGCAGTTTCGGCGGTGTTTACCGGTTTCAGGGCGCTGATGCGACGCGCTTCGGACCCGGCGATCTGCCGTTGACGGATGTGTGGTCGATCTTCGCTGACAGCCGATCCAACCTCTGGATCGGCACATCGTCCCACGGCGTCTTTCAATTTCGGGGCGGCCGATTTGTTTCCATGTTCGACCGAAGTCGCATCTCGGATCGGGTGAACGCCATCCATGAAGATCGGCGCGGGCGAATCTGGTTTGGACATTGGGGCGGACTGGCGTGTTATGCCAATGGCGAGCTTGCCCGCGTGCCGATGCCGTGGTTTTCCGACGAATATGAAGTGGTGGCGATCGCGGAGGATAAATTGGATCGACTGTGGCTGGGCACGAAAGGTGCCGGGCTCCTTTGCCTGCAGGACGGCAAGTTCACCTCCTACACCATGACGAACGGCCTTCCCAGCAACCTCGCGTGGTCTCTCTTTGTCGATCGTCATGACACGCTTTGGATCGGAACGGCGGATGGCGGGCTCAGTTGCTGGCGCGGCGGCAGGTTCGTGAACATCACAACGCGCGAGGGTCTCGCCGACAACACGGTTTGCCACATCCTTGAAGATTCGATGGGCCGCTTTTGGTTCAGCTCGCCGCACGGGGTGTTCTCCGCTCACCGATCAGTGCTCGAAGCGTTCGTCCGCGGCGAGAGGCCGGCAATTTCATGCACGCTGTATGGCCAATCCGATGGCATGCTGTCAGCCGCCTGTACATGCGCGTTCCAACCGTCCGGCTGCGTCACGCGCGACGGGCGGCTGTTATTTCCAACGCTCAAGGGCGTCGCCGTGGTGCGGCCGGATGCGATCGTTCCGCCTTCGCTTTCGCCGCCGGTGTTCATCGAAGAAGTGACGATCGGCGGAAAAGTGCATGCCGTGAACGGACCAGAAACGTTCACCACGACGCCAGGCCGATCCCGCCTTGAAATCCGTTACACAGCCGTCAACTTTTCCGCGCCGGAAAAAGTGCGATTCAAGTATCGAATGGAGGGACTCGACGCAGCATGGGTCGACTATGGAACGAAACGCGTGGTCGACTATCCCTACCTGCCTCACGGGCGTTACCGGTTTCAAGTCCTGGCGAGCAACGATGACGGCTTATCGACTCCGCAGATCGCAAGCATCGAACTGGTCGTTCCACCGCATTTCTGGGAAACGTGGTGGTTCATGGCGTCGCTTCTCCTCACCGGCGGGGTGGGCATTGCGCTGACGGCGAGACGCCTCGAAAAGACACAGGCGCAACGACGGCTGGAACGGCAGCAGCAGGCTCACCTGGTGGAACTCGAACGCGCCCGCATCGCGCGCGATTTCCACGACGACATCGGATCATATCTCACCCACGTCATCGTGCTCAGCGAACTGGTCAAGAGTGATCAGGCGCGGGCCAAAGAGGTGGAGGCGCACGCGACGATGATCGGCAACACGGCACGGAAGGCGGTGCGCGGCCTCGGCACAATCATCTGGGCTGCCAATCCCAGAAACGACACGCTGGACAGCCTCGTGCAGTACATCAGCCAGTATTCGTATGACTTTTTTCAAGGCTCCCCCGTGTTGTGCCATTTGGACCTGCCACCCGAAGTCCCGGCATTGCCACTCACCGCCGAGGTGCGGCACAATCTTTTCATGGTAGTGAAAGAGGCGTTGCATAACATCCTCAAGCACGCCCACGCCTCAGAGGTGCGCTTGAGTTTGAACCTTTACGATGCCGGCCTGGAACTTCAGGTGAACGATGACGGCCGCGGTTTCAACGTTGATTCCGTTGCCGCCGGCCAGCGCAGCGGCCTTGGCAACATGCGCCATCGCATGCAAGCCATCGGCGCAATCCTTGCCATCCACAGCACGCCAGGCGCAGGCACGTCCATTCGCGTACGCTGGAAATATCCAAAACAAATCCCGCCGGTCTAACGCGAACATCGACGTGAGCTAACCAAATGAGTACCCGAGTCGCCCTGGTGGAGGACAACAACGACCTCCGAAAGAGCATGAAAAGCCTGCTGCAGCGATCACCTCCGCTGCGCGTTGTGGCCGATTATCCCGATGCGGAGTCAGCGCTGGCGGACATCGTCGAACAGAAACCGGACGTCGTGCTGATGGACGTGAAGCTGCCGAACATGGATGGAGTGGAATGTGTGCGGCAGCTTAAAACCATTCTGCCAACCGTGCTGGTTGTGATGTTGACGGTTCACGACGACAACGATTCGCTCTTCAATTCGATCCTGGCAGGCGCTGACGGTTTTCTGTTGAAGGACACGGTTCCATCGCGGCTCGTTGAAGCCATTGAAGAAGTGCGCAGTGGCGGCTCGCCCATGACACCCCAGATCGCGCGCCGCATCGTTCAGCGGTTTCGCAAAAGCGACCCGGAACCCTCGGTTGTGGCGAACCTGACACCGCGCGAAATGGAAGTCCTGGAGCAACTGGCGCTTGGGAATCGCTACAAGGAAATCAGCGACAACCTGGGCATCAGCCTGGATGGAATTCGATTCCATATCCGTCACGTGTATAACAAGCTGCACGTTCATTCGCGGACGGAGGCAGTTTTGAAGTTCCTGAAACGGTAAGTACCTTCGCACGAGATCGAGCACATGGCAGCAGATATTCATCAGCGTTTCCTGTCCCGGATTTCCTCCCTTGAGCAGGAGATGGGCGAGGAACTCTTCATATCAGGCCTGGTTGGTCCGTACCGGATTTTTCAACGGAAGAAAGGGCACCGCCACGGAATCGATGATGCCACCACCGCATGGTATGCATTGCAGAAAACGCCCCCCGTGACGAGGACGCTCGATCTTGGCACGGGCGTTGGAACCGTCGGGCTCGCCGTCCTCTGGGGCCTCGGCGAAAGCGCGGAGTTAACGGGCGTTGAGGCGCAGGAGGTCAGTTACCGATTGCTGTGCGAGAACGTTGCGGGGAACGGGTTAGACCAGCGAGTCCGCGCCATGCACGGGGATCTACGGGAGCTGGAATTGGGCGAACGTTTTCCCCTGATCACCGGGAGTCCTCCCTATTTTCCAATCGGCAGCGGATCGGTGCCGGAGGATTCACAAAAGGCGCACGCGCGTTTTGAACTCCGGGGCGACGTAGGCGACTACGCGCGAGCCGCGCGGAGGCACATTACGGACGACGGCTTGTTCGTATTCTGTTTTCCGTTCCAACAGAAAAGCAGGTGCATCAGCCTGGTAACTGGCGCGGGGTTCAGGCTGATATCGTTTCGCGATGTGATGCCAATGCAAAACAAGCCCGCACTGTTCTCATTGTATTGCGCTTCACTCAGCTTCAACGGACCAGTTACGGAGGAAAAGCCGCTGATCGTCGCTTATGAGGACGGGAAGAACACGCCCGAGATGATGGCAATCCAGGCGTCACGCGGATTCGGACCTGAGGGAACAAACGTGATTGGATAAGCGGGGGCATCATTGTGCAAAATTAGCCCATGGATTCGTCGTTCCAAGCCCTGAGCCGCCCGCATCACCAGAAATTGCGGCGCTGGCTGGCGGCGTCACAATCAAGCCGACCTGGTTCGTGGCTGCGATGACGTAATTGATCGTATTGGCCCCGGCGGTGTTTCCAAAGATGATGTTGCGGGTGCCATCCACCTTGATTCCGCGCTTGTTGCTGCGAACCACATTGCCTTCGATCCGGTTCACACCGCCGGTTGCGTGAATGCCGGCGCCGTCTGCAGTCCCGTCGCCGTTGCTGATGCAATTGTTGCCGCGGACGGTGGAGCCGGTGCTGACGACAATTCCCTCGCCCATGTTGTTTGCCGAGTGGCATCCTTCCAGCACCGCACCGCCGTTGAATCCGTTGGTACCGTTGGAGGTGGCCGAACACTCGCGGTAAATATTGCCGCCGCCCGTGAACCCGTGGGCATTGTTGCGGGCTGCTGAACAGTTTACAAAGATGTTGCCTCCGCTTCCAAAAAATCCCGAGCCCCCATTCGCGCTCGATGCGCTATCGCGAATCGTGCTGCCATCGTTGGAGATGCTGAACCCGTCGCTGCCATTGTTGCGCGCGGTCGAATCCGAAACGGTGCTGCCAATGTTGGCAAAGATCCCCCATTGGGCATTGGTCACCGCTGAACAGCTCTTCACAACAGAACCGAAACTTCCCGATAACCCGCCTCGCCCGTTTGAAAGCAGATGAAGGTTCATGAAGTGCGCGCCGCTGGCGCCGAGAGCGTCGATTCCATCGCGATCCCAATAACGAATGATTCCGTTCCGAATAACAACGCTGCTCCGACCGTCGGTGATGAAAATACCATTCAGCGATCCCGGCACTCCAACCAGTGAAAAACCATTCAAGTCGAGGGACACGCTGTCAGCGGTAATCGTGATGCCATTCGTTCCCGCGACGCCACTCAAGTTGGTCACCAGGTAATACGAACCCGAGGCGGCGATCACGAACGGCAGGGACCCAATGGGCGTTCGCGATTCAATCTGGTCGAGGCTCTTCATCGTCGGCGCAGGTGCACCAGGCGGGGTGAGCGAACCCTGGGCGAAGGCGGTTGCGAGTTGGAATTCGAGAGCAAGGAGCAGCATCGAACAGAGTGAACGATGCAAAACGCGAAACCAGAGGCCCGCCATCGCATGCCGTGCGCCGCCTAAGTCTTTGAATTTCATAAATCGTAAATCAACAATCATAAATGGATCCTGGGATTTCGAGATCAATACGAGACATTTGCCCACGGGTTGGTGCTGCCAACTCCGGAGCCGCCGGTGTCGCCTGAGATTGCCGCGCTATCCGGGGCGGCCGCAATCGGGCCAACTTTGTTGCCTGCCACGATGACGAAGTTCGTGGTGTTGCCGCTTGCGCTGTTGCGAATGATGAGGTTGCCGATTCCATCGGCGTCAATTCCCAGGTGATTGCCGGTGATATTGTTCCCTTCAATCCGGTTGTCCCCGCCCGTCGCGTGAATGCCCGCACCCGAATTATTGTAACAATTGTTTTGGACAATGCGGCAACTGTTTGTGACTTGGATTCCAGCCAATCCGTTGAACGAGACGGTGCAATCTATGACAGTGCTGCCGACTGTCCCGAAAATCCCGGTCCCGGAATTGTTATAGGCCGTGCAGCGGCTGATTGTGCAAGCGGTGCTCGTTGAAATCCCATGTCCGCCGTTCAGTCTCGCTGTGGAATCGGTGACCGTGCACCCGCTGCTCGTGACGATTCCATCACCGCCGTTGCTATACGCGGAACAGCCATTAACCGTGACACCGATCGTGACGGAGATTCCATTGCCATTGTTTGCATAGGCGGTGCAGTGGTTGACGACGCTTCCCAATCCCGCGTAAATTCCACGCCCGCCATTTCCAGAAACGCGCAGCCGCTCCAACTGGCCGGCACGCCCCTCAAACAGATCCACGCCGTTGCCGCTCCAGCCACGCACCGTTCCGTTGCGCACCGCCACGTTGGTGCACGTCCCGCGGACAACGATCCCATCACCGGCGCCGCCAACGAGTGCAAAACCCATCAAATCAAGAGTCACATCCGCAACGCTGATCGTGATGCCGTTGGTAAACTTGCTCGAACCGGCCAGGTTTTCGGTGAGATAATACGATCCGCTGTTGGTGATCACGAACGGCAGCGAGGCTATCGGGGTCCGCGGCTCCACCTGGCCGAGCGACCTCATGGTCGGGACCGGCGCGCCCGGCGGCGTGAGCGAGCCTTGGGCGAAGCTCATTGAAAGCTGAACGTTCAGGCTTAATAGCAGCAACAAAAAGCGGAAACATGTCGTCCCAAGCCGCGCACGTTTCATCAATCGTAAATCGTAAATCATGAATTTCATAGATGGTTGCGGATTCGCGTCTCGTGGCATTGATCAAGGCGAAAGGGGCTTGACGGCTTCGACGCGAAAGTAGCGTTCAGACAGGGATGGCGTCAGAACAAGAGAGCGCGTCGTATTCATGCCCGGATCGGGCGCGAACAACGCGGTCGCATCCACCCACGGCGTTCCCAGGCTCAAGTTTGTCCGGTAATCGATCTGGTAGTTGCGCGACTCCTTGCTTTTCCACGCGAGCGTGTTGGTCTCGGTGCCCGCGCCAAACAGTGCCAAATAGGATGTGATGCGCAAAAGGTCACCGGGATCGAGTGGATGAGTATCGGCCACATGTTCGCCTTGATCCGGGATGCCGTCGCCATCCGCGTCACTGGTTGCGGTGAACGCCGTGAGGGAATTGGTGTAACTCAGTTCCCATGCGTCAGTGATGCCATCACCGTCCGAGTCGGCGCCCGGCTGGATGATATCCGTCCGGACAAGCGCAACCTTGTTGCTGAGGCTGATCCAGCCGCAGTTGGCGCTATAGATTTGGCCCGTGAGTACGCCCGTAGTCAGGTCCACTTTCGGTGCGCCGGATTCTTCAAAATTGATCCAGCCGATGTTGGCTCCGTACGCATAACCTCGCAAATTGCCGAGGCCATCGTGGTTCACCCCGAAGTCCGTCGCGGAATTATTCTGATAACGGATGCCGTTCGCGGGTGTTCCACCGCCGAGATGAATCCAGCCGACGTTTGCTCCCCAGACATAGCCTGAGCAGACGTATTCGCCGACGACTGCGCCATTGACGACGTCGCCCTGCGCGTTGAGCCAGCCAATGTTGGCCCCGTAGGCGTATTTTTCGGCGCTGTTTATTGTGGTGGCAGCGGCTCCCGATGAGATTGCGCAGAGGATCGCCAGGAAAGCCTGAATGAGTTTCATTGGATGACACCGAACATGTCCGATGCACCGGCTCCATTCAACCACGCAGTTTGAGGTGCACGCGCGGCCCGCCGGCTTCAGCGATGAGGCTGCGGTTGACGACGCCGGCGGGACTTCCGCTGGCTGCTTCGGGTTGCCCGATTCTGCAATCAACGCGAACGCCATCCAGTTTGCTCGTCTTGACCAACCACACCGGGACTGCAACGTTCGTCAAGCGGTCACCGGCCGATGGCAGCAATCTCCTCGGATCGAGGATCGTCGAGGAGCCGCATGAAACGTGAGGACCGAGGATGAAAACAACGACAACGAACAACGAATAGGCTTAAAACACCATGCCGAACCCAACTGCAAAAACCGTTTTGATAACTGGAGCAAACCGCGGCATTGGATTTGAAACCGCGCGGCAGCTTGCCAATCGCGGATTCCACGTCGTCATTGGCGCCCGTTCCGAGGACCAGGGCACGAAGGCTGTGCGCAAACTGGAACACGTTGGGAATGTGTCTTTCCTGCTCGTCGACGTAAGCGAATCGGAGAGCATCGACGCTGCAGCCGCTCAATTCGCAGCCATCGGTTCACTCGACGTGCTCATCAACAATGCAGGAATTTATCCCGACGAAGGGATTTCGATCCTCAACATTTCACGCGCGCAGATCGCAAGCACACTTCAGACAAACACGCTCGGGGCGCTTGAAATGACCCAGGCTTTCGTGCCGTATCTCAAGCAATCACAGGGAGGACGGGTGATCAATGTTTCCAGCGCATACGGCCAGCTCGATGGAATGTCCTCCAAGGTGCCGGGCTACTGCCTTTCCAAGATGGCGCTGAATGGCGTCACGATCATGTTTGCCCAAGCATTAAAGGAGCATGGGATCGCGGTGAACTCCATGTGCCCCGGGTGGGTCAGAACGGACATGGGCGGATCATCTGCGCCCCGCTCGGTGGAGGAAGGCGCAGATACCGCAGTCTGGCTCGCGGCCGAAGCCGATCAAAACCTTACCGGCCGTTTCTTCAGGGATCGAAAGCCCATCGAGTGGTGAACGGCCGCTGAAGCAACTTCAGTGGTTCCCGCAGCATTCGGTGGCCGGCAGCGCCGGATCCATCACAAGTTTCACCTTCGTGATCTTGACGCGGAATTCCGCCGGTCCCTTGACGAGATGCTCCCACGTGAACGCCTCAGGCCATTGCGCGGCGAATTGATAATACAGCGGCACCGGATCGTGATCGTTAAGCAGGATGAAGTGATCGCCGACGGGGAGGCCAAGCCACGTGCGAATGATCAAGCCATGCTTGATCGAGCAGGGAATCGGCCGCACATCCATTACTTTATCAGGCCCAATGAGATTTTCCGTCGTGTTCATTTGTGAATTCATGTGCAGCCAAACTACGGCGGATTGATGTGCGCGGCTTTGACCCACATCAAGGATCGCAGCTTCGGAACCGAAACCGATTACTTTGACTTACCTCAAGGTTGGTTCCTTCGCGCCAGCGTACTTTTGGCAGCGTGAAGACGAAATTTATCCTGACACTCACAGTCGCGGCGGCGGTTCTACTCGCGGCCGTTACGGGATGCGATTCCTCGAACACCACCTCGAAGACATCGCCATCCGCGAAGCAGCTTGCCTCCGCTTTGAAGCCATCGGCCGCTGCGAAACCCACACTGATGGACGTCCCCGTGCCGCCGAAGCCCGCGGTTACCGCGGAACTTCTTGAGCATGGGAAGAAACTTTACGGCCAGAACTGCCTGGCCTGCCACGGCACGAAGGGTGACGGCAACGGCGACGCCGCGGCATTTCTCCTGCCGAAGCCACGTGATTTCGTGGACGCCAATTATCGTCTGCGCACCACAGCGACAGGGAAGCTGCCGACGGATGAAGATCTCTATCGTTCGGTTTCATTCGGCATGACCGGCACTCCGATGCCTGGATGGAAACATTTCCTGAGCGAGGACGAGCGCTGGGCAGTGGTGGAATACATCAAAACATTCTCACCTAAATTCTCGGACACGACTGAAGAGCGGCAGCCGGTGGTTGCGCTGAATGCTCCGCTGGCAAAATCGGAATCGATCCTTACCGAAGGCAGGGAGCTGTACAGCAAACTCGCGTGCATCACCTGCCACGGCGATACAGGGCGCGGCGATGGTTCCTCAGCCGCGAGCCTGCTTGATGACAAGCAGATGAAGATCAAGCCGCGCGATTTGACGAAGCCGTCCGGATTCAAGGCAGGATACGCCACAAAGGAAATTGTCCGGACCATCCTCACGGGTTTCAACGGCACACCCATGCTGGGTTTTCACGGAACCATCAGCGAAGCGGATGCGTGGAAGCTCGCTTACTACGTTGAAACGATGGCCAGGCCGACCCCGCCTTCAACAACGATCGTTCGCGCTTCCCAGAATTTTCTGGAACGCGAGCAACTCGGGGAGCCTGACGTGCGCATCAAGCTGACGGAGCGCGCGTGGAAGTTCGATCCCGCTGAGATCCGCGTGAAGAAGGGGCAGATCGTGGAAATCACGTTCGAGCCAACTGACAACGGCCTGGGCGTCGGCCATGGATTCGCGATCAGCAGCTACGACGAAGCTGTGTTTCTGAACGGCGTGATGGCAGGCACGCCGAAAACGGTGAAGTTCCGCGCGGATCGCGCGGGTCAATTCACATTCTACTGCGCGACCCAGTGCTCGACTGAAAAACTCCATCCCCTGATGAACGGCACGTTCATCGTTGAAGATGGTTCCAAGAAAACCGCCTCGCTCGAATAACTTCACAATTTTACGCACATGAAAGTTTCAATCCTCCTCCCGCTCCTCGCGCTCGCGCCGATGGCGTTCACTGGCTGCAACTCCGACACCACCGCGCGCCAGCAGAAAACCGCCGCGCAAAACGCGTCCGCCGCCCAACTCACGTATGTCGCGCCTGGCAAGCTGGACGACTATTACGCCATCCTGAGTGGCGGCCAGAGCGGAAGCGTATTTGTCTATGGCCTTCCTTCCTGCCGGTTCATCAAGGAGATACCGATCTTCGAACCGCGTGCGGCGCTCGGATATGCCAACAATCCCGGATCCGAGACCTACAAGCGTCTCGCCGCCACGGGCCCGCTGTGGGGCGACACTCACCATCCCGTGCTCAGCCAGACCGGCGGGCGGTACGATGGCGACTGGCTTTGGATCAATGACAAGGCCAACGATCGCATTGCGAAGATTGACCTGCGCACATTCGAAGTGGCCGAGATCAAGGTTGTCCCGAACATCCAGGGTGCGCATGGCCTCGCTGCATATCTGCCCTCGTGCAAATACGTTTTCGTCAACGGCGAACTCGAAACCGATCACGCTGGAAATTCCACCGAGGCCGAGAATTACCGTTCGCTCGTGGCGTTCCTCGATGCGCAGACGCTCGAAACCAAATTTCAGGTGAGCTTCGTGGGCAACGCGGACATCGCCAGCTCCGGCAAGGATGGGCGTTATGTGTTCGTCACGATGTACAACACCGAAAATGCCGTGTCCTCCGAAGGCATGATTGAGCGGGATCGCGATGCCGTTGGCGCGATTGATGTGCCGCTCGCTGAAAAGGCTCTGGCTGACGGAAACTTCACAAAGATCAACGGCGTGCCGGTGATTGAATCGGAAAAAGTTCCCGGCGTGTTGACGCTGATCCCCGTGCCGAAGAATCCGCATGGCTGCAACGTCACACCCGACGGCAAATATGTTCTGGCGAGCGGCAAACTCTCACCCACGGTCACGATCATCGACACGAAGACGCTGAAGGTGATCGCCGAACCGGAAGTTGGCTTGGGGCCGCTGCACACCACGTTCGATGACCGCGGGAACGCCTACACCTCGCTGTTCGTTGATTCCCAGATCGTGAAGTGGAATATCGCCAAGGCGATTCAGGGAGCGGACGATTACATCGTTGACCGCGTGGATGTTCATTACAACGTGGGCCACACGAAGGCGGCCGGCGCTGACACCAGCCATCCCAATGGAGACTGGCTGATTTCATTGAACAAGCTTAGCAAGGGCATGTTCCTTCCCGTGGGACCTGCGATGCCGGAATCGCAGGAACTCATCGACATTTCGGGAGACAAGATGCGCGTGGTGGCGGCCTTTCCGTCGCTGCCCGAACCCCACGACGCCGTGATGGTTCACCGCAAAGTCCTCGAGGACAAGGTCGTTCAAACGCATCACCTGCAGGCAAATGCCGTGAAACTCGGAGAGGAGAAGGTCGTTCGCAATGGCAGCAAGGTGGATGTCTATATGACCTGCATCCGGTCGAAGTTCGTGCCGGAACAGTTTGAAGTTCACGAGGGCGACGAAGTCACGGTGCATTTGACGAACGTGGAAACGGTTCGCGACATGACGCACGGCGTGGCGTTCTCGCGCATCGGCATCAACGTCGGCGTGGATCCCGGCCAGACCGTCGAAACCACCTTCAAGGCGCCGAACCCCGGAACGTATTGGTATTACTGCACATGGTTCTGCTCCGCTCTGCATTTGGAAATGCGCGGACGGATGCTGGTGAAACCGCAGGGCGCCCAGCTCAACGAATATCTCGGGCCGCTCGCGAAGGAAGACAAGGCCCGCAGCGTGCAGAAGGAGAGTGCGTATGAATAACCGGGAACTCGTCCAGGCCAACCAAACGCCGCAGCCATCAAAGGCCGGCTGGCGCTCGCGAGTCCTCCCAATCGCGTTCACCGCCGTCGCAGCCGCGCTGCTGTTGTTCAGCCTTAAACTACCGTTGTGGCACATGCATCTCGAGGCGCCACAGTATCGGGACGAGGAAGCCCTGAACGTCGCCGTTTATCCGAACTTCTTTCGCGGCGACCTCACGGAACTCGCGGTTCTGAACCAATACATCGGCGTCCATGTTCCTGAAACGCTCCCTCAGTTTGCATGGATGCCCGCCGCATTGATTGCGACAGCCGTGTTGGGAGTCATCGCGGCGTTCGCGGCGCGATCGATTCGCTCCCGCGCGTTGATCATCATTCCCGCAGCACTAAGCCTCGCGCTGGCGTTCGCTTCGGTGCAGGCGATGCAGCAGATCCGCGACATCGGCCATAAGCGCGACGCGAAGACTATCATGGCAGGCGTGAAGGATTTCACCCCGCCGTTCCTTGGCACCAGGAAGATCGCGCAGTTCACGGTGACCTCGAACCTGAGCCTTGGCTCCTGGTTGATAGGCTCTGCGCTCGCACTGCAGTTCGGCGCTGCACGGTTGAGCCGCCTGCCCCGTCAGAAAAAGGCAGCAACCCCGAAGGTGAAACCGGCGATCAACCCCCCAGCTGATTCATTAGTGGCACCCGCGGCTTCCCACGTATCATGAAAGCCACCCGCGTTCTCTTCATTTCTGGCCTCGTGCTGTTGCTGACGGTTTTCGTCATCGGCATTTACGTCGTGCCGAAGCTTCAATCCGGCAGCCCTGCCACGTCACGCCAGAGCGATGCGTCACGCGTATCGCTGTCTGATGTGTATTTCGACGCGACTTACGCCACGCCGGAATACATCAAGCGGGTGAAGCTTGAGCCCTATCTTCAGCAATGGCTCGGTCGCGCGCAGCCCTTCCTTCTCGGCGTGAACACGCACGTCGGCACCATCGCCGACCTGGACCTGCGCGGCAAAGTGGAGATTGAAGACAGCAACGGCGATCGCTACCCGTCGCTCGGAACGCCCGTGGTCCTGAGCGAACATCACAACATGTATCTTGTTGTGTTCCCCCTGCTGGACAATTCCGGTAAACCGATCTTTGCAGCCGAACGCGGACATTTCAAACTGCACGTGACGGGCGTCGGCAAGACGCCTGAACGGGTTTTCGAATGGAAACTGCCCGTCGCCGAAGCCGCACCAGCGCGCACGGTGGCGAGCACATTAATGCTGGTCCTGAGCGTTGTGGGCGCGCTGATGGTCATTCTCAGTCCGTGCGCCATTGAACTGACGACCTACTACACGGGCATCATTGCAGGCATTGCGAGTTCCGCGGCGGCGGCCGAACAAAAGGCGGAGCGATCCGCCAGCGCAACACAGGCCGTTGCCTCTCCTGCGCCGGAGATCGCGCTGGCTGCGCATGCAGGCGCGGGTTCCGGGCGAAACTGGAAACTGACGTTGCAACAACCCGGGACTTCTGCATTGCCATCCTCATCGCGCCCGCGCCGCATTCCGCCGGAAGTTCGCGGCCGCATCGTGCGCAACCTCATTGCGTTCGTGGCGGGCTTCACAGTCCTCTACATGGCCAGCGGTGCAACGGTGGCCATGGTTGCGACTGAACTCCTGGAAATGCAGGCGAAGCTGCAGGCGGGCGCGACCCTGGCAGACGTGTTCTGCGGAACAACTCCCGAAGCTGTCAGCACCGCGATTGCAAACGCCGCGGCCGCACCCGCCAATCCGCATGCGAATCACGGTCCAGGATTCGGCGGATGGACACGATACGCGAACTGGCTGGGCGCTTCATTCCTCGTGTTCTTCGCGTTGAAGTCGGTGGGATTGCTGAAACGCGGCAGCCAATGCTTCGTCTGGCTGGCCAAGCTCGGACGCAAGTTCCGCACTGGAATTGCAGCGGTCGTGGGTTTGTTTTCCGCGAAACGCGCCGCGGTGATCCGCGCGCCAGCGATGAGCCTGCGCGATTCTGAAAATATCACGCCCGCCAATTCGTTCTGCGCAGGGCTCGGCCTTTCCGTGAGCTGCCTCACCTGCATGGGCGGCGCGATTTTGTATCCCCTGCTAATTTTTGTCGGCACATCGACATGGTATTGGGGCGCGTTGATCCTTGGCACCTATTCACTCGCGCTGGCTCTCCCGATGGCGGCGATTGCAATCGCAGTCGGCAACTGGAGCTGGCAGTTCATGCATCGTCCCTGGCTGACACGCGGCCTGCAATGGACGAGCGCAACAGTGATGATTGCGGTCGCGGTGCTGATCGTCTTCGATCGCACCCGGTTCATCAATTCCGTCGTGTTTACAATTCTATCGGCGTTCGGGACCAATCCCGAGCCGTCATTGGCGCAGATGTGATGAACAGCAGCTCGCAATTTGAAACCGAATCGCGTCGCTCCGACCGGCGCGTTCTCAATCACGATCACCGTCTCTGCAGTGCGGCCATCTGGTGTGCGCTTGGGCTTGCGGTGATCCTTCCCGCACCGGCCGCCACATTCCACGCCACGGAGTCCATCGCCGCAGTTGTTTCAAAGGCCGACGATGGGGACACAATAATCGTCCACGGCCCTCGCGTCTTCAACGAGCGCATTGTTCTCAACCACTCCATTCGCCTCGTTGGCAGCAATTCACCCACGATCGATGCGGAAGGCTTAGGAACACCGCTCACGATCGCCGCACGCAATTGTGAAATCAGTGGACTGACAATACTCAACTCCGGCCGCGACCTGACCACGTTTGACTCGGGCATCATGATCACTGCAGCCGATGCGGTCGTGAGCCAGTGCCGCATCGAGAACGACGGGTTCGGAATTTACATCCGTGGCGTGAGTCATTGCCGCATAACGAACAATGACATCTCAGGCAGCGCCAAGGTGCCATCTGCCGCGCGCGGAAATGGAATCCACCTTTGGAAAACGCGGGGCAACGAACTGCTCAACAACACAATCCACCACAAACGCGATGGCATGTATCTGTCGTACGCGGACGCCAGCGTGATCGGCGGCAATCGCATTTACGACACGCGTTTCGGCATTCATTACATGTATTCGCATCAAAACCAGCTGCTCACGAACTCGCTCATGCGCAATACCGTTGGCGCCACGCTGATGTTCAGCCGCGGCTCGCTCGTGCAGGGAAACCACGTTGCTGCCAATCGCCGTCACGGAATGATTTTCAAGCAGCTCGATACCTCGCGCATCGCGCACAATGTGATCGCCGGGCAGAACCGCGGATTGTTCATCCAACAGGCAACGCAGAACCGTTTTGAGGGAAACGTCATTGCGACGAATGACATCGGCGTTTATCTCAGCAACTGCTCAGAGCAGAACGTCTTTGTAGGCAACGCGTTCATCCGCAACAGCGACCAGGTCTGGCAGCCGCCGTTCGAAACCGAGCTGGGCCGGAAAGCCCCGAACGCGTTCTCCGAGAAAGGCCGTGGCAACTACTGGAGTGATTACACAGGCAGCGATCGCAATCACGATGGCATCGGCGACACGGCGTATCATGAGACCGATGTGTTTGGATACATCGTGGATCGGAATCCCGAAGCGCGCGTTTTTGCACTGAGCCCCGCGGTCGCGCTGTTGCGCAAGGGAGAGGAACTGATGCCGTTGATGGATACAACAGGCGTGACGGATCTGGCGCCCATTTACGATCTACGGTTTATGAAACGTGATTGGGTGAACGGAGTGGCATCAGTTGGCACGAGAGACACAACGCGATGACTCCTTACCTGCAGATCTCCGGGTTGACGAAGTGTTACGGCGCGAATCACGCGCTGGATGGAATTGAGCTTAGTGTCGAAACGGGAGACGTGCTGGCTTTGCTTGGACCGAACGGCGCCGGAAAATCCACATTGTTCGGCTGTCTCCTCGGATTCACGCGCCCGGCGCAGGGCGAACTGCGACTGAACGGAAGCGCGATCACCGCTGCTGAACGCTTGAATTTCGGATACGTGGCCGAGCGCGTGGCGGTGTATCCGCAACGGACGGTTCGAGAAAACGCGCAATTCTTTGCGGAACTCAAGGGCTATTCGGATTCCGAAGTTCAACGACAATTGACGCGAGTGGGCTTGTGCTCGGTGCAGGAGCGCCTGGCGCGCGCGCTCTCAAAAGGAATGCTTCAACGATTGGGTCTTGCCATCGCACTCTGCGGACGGCCGGAATTGCTTGTCCTCGATGAACCGTTCAATGGCCTTGATCCAGCCTTGCTCGAAACGCTCCAGGAGATTATGCGCGAGGAGAACGAACGCGGCGCGACGCTGCTGATTTCGACGCATACAATGTCGGCCGTTGAGCCGCTGGCAACACACGTGGCGATTCTACTGCAAGGCAGGCTGGCGAGCTCTGGAACCCTGGCGCAATTGAAGGCAGAGCATCCTGCGGCGGATTCACTCGAGGATATTTATCATCGAATCGCGCGCGCCAAACATTCGGCGGAGGTGCTGGTTTGAAAGCCGAGATCATCGCGAACGGCTCTGTGCACGCTGTTTCAGCAGAGCCCCATCCAGGAACACGCGGCGTCGAGCGCACTCCCGCATTGAAGCGTTGGCGCCACGCGCTGGGATTGCTGCGCCAGACACGGATCATCGCTGCAAAAGAGTTCAGCGACCGCTTCCGCTCAGGCTGGGTCGTCGCGTGCGTGCTGGTCTGGCTCGGCGCGATCGGGTTGACCAGTTTCCTGGGGTTGATTCAAGTCGGCAGGATTGGAGTGCAGGGATACGAGCGCACCGTAATCAGCCTGCTCAACCTGGTTCAGTATCTTGTCCCGTTGCTCGGCCTGCTGCTGGGGCACGATCTGATGGTCAGCGAAAACGAGGAACGCACGTTGCGCCTGGTTCTTGCAGGCGGCGTCAGTCGTGCCCGGCTCTTGTTCGGGAAGTTCATCGGCGGCGTCCTGACGCTCGCCGTGCCGCTGGTTCTCGGCTTCGTGATTGCCGGCACAGCGATTGGATTCGCTGCCAGGGACAATGCCATTTCCCCTTTTCTGCATCTCGCGATTTCCGGCCTGATCCTCGGCGTAATCTTTCTCGGCACCGGCCTCGCGATTTCCACATTGAGCCGCACACGCGTCCAGGCGCTCGTGGCAGCGCTGCTCGTGTGGTGTTTCGTGGTGTTTGTCTTTGACCTGGTGGCGCTGGGAATCACCCTCTCAGCGCGCGCGCCCGCAGCCGCGGAGGAAATCGACTTGCTCTGCGACACCACGCACGTGAACGCCGCGGCGGACATCCACGCCACCTTCGACAACGCGGGCGAAACCGCGCACCTTGCGGCTGTCCCCCAAAACCCGCCCTCGCTCGGCTGGCTCGCGCTTAATCCCGTTGATCTTTTTCGCGCTGTGAACCTTCCAGCGCAGCTGGGAGTGCACGTTCCTGCAACCACGATTTTCTCAACCGTATTCCTTTGGCTTGCGCTGCCGTTCGCGCTGAGCTTCTGGAGATTCCATCGAACCGATTTATGAAACCGAAAGTGATCCTGCCGATTCTCGCCGCCGTGACGTTGTTTTCTGTTTTGAGTGTGGCGACGATTCACCGCCGCCAGCAGTCGAAGGCTGAACCTGTCGGCACCCAAACGTTTCACGTTCGCGGCCAGGTGCGCAGCGTGGATGTGGCCAACAAGGTCGTTCGCATTACGCACGAGGAGATTCCAGATTACATGCCCGCGATGACAATGCCGCTGAATGTGAAGGACGTTGGCGTGCTCGCGGGTCTCCAACCGGGTGACACGGTGATGTTCGACCTGGCTGTGACGGACGACGATTCGTGGATTGCGCGCATTGAGAAGGTGGCGGGAGACGAAGCGCAGCCAGCGCCCAAAATCCACTTCAAGGATCTCGAGATGGAGCGCGTGCAAGCCGGCGAACTGATGCCGGATTTCGAATTGGTGGATCAGGACGGAAAGAAGATTCACCTGAAAGATTTTCGCGGCAAAGCGGTGGTGCTGACGTTCATATACACGCGCTGTCCCCTGCCCAACTTCTGTCCGTTGATGTCGAAGAACCTCTCCGATCTTGAATCGCGCTTCAGCAAAGACTTTCCCGGGAAGTTTCAGCTGTTGAGCGTCAGCATGGACCCCGCGTTCGACACCTCGGAGGTGCTAAAGAGCTACGCAGAGCGTTATGAAGCGGACACGAAGCATTGGAGCTTTGCGACTGGCACCGAGGAGCAAATCCAGTTTCTCGCGAGCCTGACGGGTTTAACCTATGAGTGGGAAAACGGGTTGATCTCACACGATCTGCGCACTGTGCTGATCGGGCCGGATGGAAGAATGGTGCAGGTCTGGAAGAGCAATGTGTGGACGCCGTATGAGGTGCATCGCTCGGTGGCCGAACTGCTTTCGCCGGGCAAGGGCAGCCTGACCGGCAAGGCAAACACCACAGCCCGCACGACGGCATCGAAGTGATCCTGAAAATCTTGGTGGTGGTTTTCCTTCGAGGCCATCGCGACCTTTGCGTGAGGAAGGCTGGTTGGCCTTGGTTCGGCCCTTGCGGTTGTATGTTCCTGGCAGCGGAATCGTTCCATTTTGTGGGCGATCCTCGCCGGATTCCTGCCATGGATTTCAGGCTAAGCAACGAACGCGGAAGCCTTCCCCTGTCGTTGCACGTCGGAATAGAACGCGGCATGTCCAGTGTCGATCGAACCGCGGCCGGTTATGAGCGGCGCTCCTGTTGCGCGCGCGACCGCGTTTACCCAAGGACCAAAAGAGGATCGGCTTGCTTGCTTTCATGTAAAGCCCGGCTTCTATGATACTCAGCGCGTTGCGAGATGCCGGGCGCTTATGGTAACAACGAAGGCGTGAAAGGAGTTCATTCCCCACGAGGCCGATTCTTTGACCGAGGATTTTTCCTGGCTCCGATACTTCTATGGGGCCTCGTGAATTCACCTGGGTTCGGGCAGAATCCGCCCGCGCTCACCGAAGTGCACAGCACATTCCAGTTGCAAGTCGAGGAATTCACCGCCATGCCGGGGAGCCCTGTTCCCGCCAGTGCACGGACCTGCTGGATGGACTTCGACAATGACGGGCGGCTGGATTTTTTCGCGTCGAGCCTGGAGTCCAGGTTGTTCAGAAACACAGGTGACGGGACATTTTCCGAGGTCTTGCATAGGCACCCGTCTGCCTGGCAGGCCATTGCGGCGGGCGATTGGAACAGGGACGGCTGGATTGATTTCGTGACGGGCGACCACGAGGTCCTCTTATTCCAAAACCTCGGGAATGGCTTATTTACGAACAGCGTTCTGATCTCTTCGCCGTTTGACCTGGAAGACGCTGCTTGGGGCGATTCGACAACGACGGAGATCTGGATGTCTGGTACTGGGGTCCGGAATGGTTGAATACGAAAGGCATACGAGGCTATTGCGCAACGATGGCGGCCAGTTCACGGATGCGAAGGTTCGACTGGAAAGCGTCTACGGTCGCGGTGTGTTTGCCGATTTTGATTGCGACGGCCGTTTGGACATCATCACCGCGGGTTTATCGAGCAATTATGAGCCAACAATACTGGTCTATCGCAACATCGGCGCGGAAGGGTTTGCGCAACTATCCACTTCATTGCCCGGGCTTGCATATGCCATGGCGGGGGGTCAGCGTCGCTACTGGGGATATTGACAATGACGGCGATCCCGACCTGTTTCTTGCGGGAAGGGACAGTTACGGTGCGGTTCGCGCGGGGATTTTTCGAAATGATGGATCCTTCATTTTTTCGGAGGTGCCAACCGCTTTGCCTGCGACAACGATGGTAGGAAGCTGGGGTGATTTCGATAGTGACGGCTGGCTCGACCTCGCAGTCAACACACCCTCTGCAGCAGCGACGAATAGCTCGATTTTCGTCTATCGGAACAACCGTGATGGAACCTTCGAGGACATTGGCGTTGAACTCCAGGCCCCGAGCAAACGCATGTTGCTGGAAGCTTGCACGTGGGCTGACTATGACGGCGATGGGGATCTCGATATCCTGTCCGACGACACTGGAACGATTTTTCGCAACAACATGACGAGGTCGAACCGGCCACCGTCCGCGCCAGGTTCGTTAACGTCGTTGGTTCTTCCCACAGGGGAGGTGCTGTTGTCGTGGACAGGGGGTCTCGATCCCGAGACGGGCGGCTCGGGAGGACTTACCTACAATCTAAGAGTGGGGACAATGCGGGGAGGGATTGACGTGATCAGCCCGCATGCAGACCCTTTGACTGGGCTGCGCCGCGTATCGGAATCTGGAACAGTGACATCGAACGTGTGGCCTTTATGTGGCTTGCCGCCGGGGACCTATTATTGGAGTGTGCAATCGATTGATCCCGGATTTGTCGGTTCGAGCTTTGCTCACGAATCCGCATTCACTGTCACGCGGCAGCCCATTCAGTTAGGGGCTGCCGTTGAGGCTGGAACGTTCGTTCTGCGGTTCACGGATAACCCGGGCGCGAAATATTCCGTTTGGCATTCGGCCGACCTGGTTTCCTGGCAGTTCGGGGGGGACGTCGTCGAAACAGAACCAGGGAAGTTCCATTTCAGCCGTGACGTCAGCGGAGGGCAGGGTTTTTTCCGAGTTACAGGCATGCCCGGACATTGATCGGCGCGTCTTCCGGCTTTTCTGCCGACAGAGTGCGCAGCGTTTCAGCGTTTGGTTTGAGAATCCGTGTTCATCCGTGGTTAAAAGCCCTTCATCGTTGCGATTGGTGTCTTTGGTTCATGCGTGGTTTAATGCGAAACGCCTCACGCGGAGGTCGCGAAGGGCGCGGAGGGAAGGCTTTGAACAGGAGCACGCTGAGATAACGGAGAAGAGCGTGGGCGATTGAAAATTGACCCGTCCCTTCGTCCCTTCGTCCTTTCGTCCTTTCGTCCTTTCGTCCTTGGCCTTGGTCCTCGGTCTGCATCCGTGTCCATCCGTGGTTAAAATTCCTCCTCAATTCGCGATAATTCGCGTCACTCGCGTAAACCCATTTTCCCCCCTTCCGTGTTGTTGCAGCTCTGCCGCGCTGTGTTCATCCGTGGTTAAAGAGGCGCAGTGCGGTGGGTCCGGAACATTGGGACTGCAGATGCGCGATCCCCGCGATCCCCGCGGCATCCCCGGGGCTTTCGCCTTGACCTGTCCCGGGGGCTCATTACTGTGTGCGGCGTCAGGCGAACGTCATGTTTGCGCGAATAACAACCCGGCTTTCCAGGATGGCAGTCATTCTCCTGGCCTGGATTCTCTTCCACCCGAAACGGCAGGCTGTTGTGGCCCGGGCCGCCTTTGGTGAAGTGTTCATCGTGCCCATGACTCGTGCCTGCAAACTGATGATTGGTAAACGCACGGCGGAAAACAAAACGCGCATTGACGCAGGTTTTCTGCTGGAGCAGGAATCAGCACCGGAAACCAAGGTCCTCGCCCGAGCCGCGGGAGCGATGAAGCTCCTGAACCCGCGTCCGGATATACGTCTCGAGGCCCTATCGGAGCCGCTTTCCCAGACATCTGAATCTGTTCGCATCGCTCCCAAACCGCTCCCCTTTTACGAGGGCCGCGGACGAATCGCCCTTCCAACGCGCGGCATCATCCGCGCGCGCTGCCGTCGGATCTCCGACACTACCGGAAGAGCGATCCTGTCCCAGGCACCTGTTTCCCTTTGGGCGACGGGCCGGCTGCGGGGCTTGCACCAGCTTCATTGTCAGGATCGCGCCCCTTCCGCAGCATTCTGATTCCGCTCAGCTTCACCTTCATCTGACACGTTCCGCGGGTTGATCCGCATTCGTGCCGCGCCTGCCGCGGCTTGAGGCGCCCTTCCTGCGGCCATGAAAGATGTTCAAGCGGCAGCACTACATAGTCCTGGGAACGATGGTCGTGATGATTCTGGTTATCCTGAATCTCCCGGCCCGCACTGCCACACGCCTCAAAGTAGCCATCGGAAGTGTTTTTCTCCCCCTTTTCGGACTGGCCAGTTCGACCCATCAGGTGATTGAGAAAGCGAGCGACGCAGTCACGACGCGCCGTGAATTATTGCGTCAGAACGAAGCGTTGCGGCAGGAGAACCAACAATTGCGAACGCAGGCCTTGCAGGGGTCGGAGACGGCCCGCGAGAACGAGCGCCTGCGCCGGCTGATCGGCTGGCAGCAACAGAAGCGCTGGAACATGAAGCTCGCGCGCGTTGTTCTTCGCGATCCCGCCAACTGGTGGCGCACCGTGCAAATCGACCGCGGTTCGCGGGATGGCATGCGCCCCAACCTGCCTGTGCTCACGACAGACGGGCTCGTCGGCAGAATCTCTTCCGTTTCGGTTGATCGTTCGCAGGTGGCCATCCTCG
Organism: Verrucomicrobiia bacterium; assembly: GCA_035629175.1. NCBI lineage: Bacteria > Pseudomonadati > Verrucomicrobiota > Verrucomicrobiia > Verrucomicrobiia bacterium. The sequence continues at coordinate 29,086 of DASPIL010000011.1, forward strand.
GCGATCCCGGCTGCCGCGTTTCGGGTCAGATTGGCAATGACGCGGGTGACATGGGCGTCGTGGGCGTCGGGGGGCCGTTCGATGGTTCGCTGGTCGACATGTTCCATCTTTCGAAGAACGCCCACCTGAAATCGGGCCAGGAAGTGTTCACGAGCGGCATGGGTGGCATCTTTCCCAAGGGAATTCTCATCGGGCGGATTGTCGACGCGCGGCCTGTGGAGTTCGGCCTTTCCATGGAGGCACGCATTAAACTCGCCGCAAACATGAGTTCACTGGACGAAGTCTGGGTGCTGTTTCCTTGAACCCATGAACGCAATTACTTCCATCCTGGTATTGCTGGCGGCGGCCCTTGCAGTGTTCTGGGAGTCGGCCTTCCAGGGCATTCGGCATCTTCTGGGCGCGCAAATCGACCTTCTTCCCGGGTTGATCGTTTATGCCAGCCTCTCGACGGGATTATTCACGACGAGCCTGACTGCCGTGACCGCCGGCCTTTTGTTTGATTCGCTTTCCGCGAATCCGCTGGGTGTCACGGTGCTGCCGTTATTGCTCGTTGGGATTCTGATTCATTCACAGCGGGAACTGATTCTTCGAGACCAGGTTTTCGCCCAATTCATCCTGGGACTTGCGGCAAGCGCGATCGCTCCTCTGTTGACGCTGCTACTGATCCTGACACGCGGCGAACCGCCGCTGCTGGGATGGGGAAGTCTCTGGCAATGGATTGTCCTGGCCGTGGGCGGCGCCATTGCGACGCCGATCTGGTTTCTGGCATTTGGATTGTTTGACCGCACGTTCAACTATCAGCGTGCTCGTGAAACAACCTTCCGGGCCGATCGTGAAATCCGGAGGGGAAGGAAATGAGCGCTGCGGCATTTGTTAGGGCGGATGCTGAACTTTTCCGAAAGGCGTCACTCTCGTGTTGATCTTCGACCAACTTCGCCGAAACGACCCCGCATTGAGATTGCTTGCGCTCGGGATTTTCCTCGGCCTGGTCACTCTTGGCGCGGGCCTTTGGTGGGTTCAGATCGTGTCCTATCGCGACTATCAGGCGAATCTCGAGACGCAGGCGTTTCGCACGATTCGAATTCCCGCGGTGCGCGGGAAAATCATGGATCAAAATGGCGCGACCCTCGCTGACAATGTTCCGACCTTCAACGTCAGCCTTTATCTGGAGGAATTGAAGGATCAATTCCGTGAGGAGTATGCAAGAATCCGTCCCCGCGAAGTTGTCACGAACAATCCGCCTGCATGGAAATTTTGGGCCAGCGGATCCCAAGTGCGAACGCAAGCGACCCGGTTGAAGCGTGATCAACTGGACGTTCTTTATTGGGAAGCGCGCTTTCGGGTCGCCAGCAACGCAGTCGCAAAGATCAGCAGCGACCTCAACAAGCCGCTGTCGTTCAACCCCGCGACATTCAAGCGTCACTATCTCACGCGGCTTGCCCTGCCCTACCCTGTTGCTGAGCGCCTCACTCCGGCAGAGATCGCGCGCTTCGAGGAAAAGACATCGAGCACGCGCGGCGTCGATTTGGAAATCCAATCCACCCGGAATTACCCGCAAACCAACACTGCCGCGCATTTGCTGGGGCATCTTCGTCAAAGCGATGAATTGGACGAAGGCGAACCTTCGGTGTTCGATTATCGATTGCCGGATTTCCGGGGAGTTACGGGAGTCGAGTTTGCCTACGACTCTGAACTTCATGGGCGTGCCGGCGCGAAATCCGTTCTCGTCAACAACCTCGGATATCGCCAAACCGAAAACACGTGGTCGCCGGCTGAACCCGGGCGCGATGTCGTGATGACGCTTGACCTGCAGGTTCAACTCGCCGCCGAGCGCGCGCTCCAGAATGCCGCCGCTGCAAAACCAGTTCGCGGCGCCGCGGTCGTTATGGATGTCAACACTGGCGACATCCTGGCGATGGCATCGGAGCCGTCGTTTGATCCAGGATTCTTCGTGAATCGACGCGCCTTTCCGCCCGGCTATTACAACCAGCTTCAAACCGTGAATGCCGAAAAGAATCGGGCCACGCAGGAAAACTACAGGCCGGGATCGATCTTCAAGCCGATCGTCGCGCTCGCGTGCCTTGAAAGCGGTCTCGACCCTGATGACACCTACAAGGTGCAGCCTTACACGCGCAACGCCGGCCTGGGCGGGATCTTCGTGGGGCGCCGGGAGATCCGCGACACCGCACCGCCAGGCGATTACAATTTCCGCCGCGCCCTGATCCACTCCAGCAATGCCTACTTTATTCATTACGGATTGCGTGCGGGTGTGGATCGTATTGCAGAGATGGGACGCCGCCTGCATCTCGGCGAGCGATCCGAACTTGGAACGCGGCAGGAAATCAGCGGAACCTTCCCCGATCAGCGTCGGATCAGCCGGGGTTGGACCGATGGCGACACCGCCAACCTGTGCATTGGCCAGGGCTACATTGACGTGACGCCGTTGCAGATGACGGTTGTCGCAAGCGCGCTGGCAAACGGCGGCAAGGTTTTGTGGCCCAGGCTCGTGGCCCGCGTTGACCCCTCTGCGTTCGATCCAACAAGCCAGCCTACAACGTTTCCTTCGGGGCGGGTGCGCGATCAGTTGAGTGTTCGCGCGAGCACGCTGCGGATTCTTGGCGAAGCCATGCTTGCGGACACTGAAGATCCTGAAGGCACTGCCTATCACGCATTTCGGAACTGGCAGCACCAAAAGGTAATGCGCGTGTGTGGCAAAACTGGAACGGCGCAAATTCAAAACGAGCGCAATCAAACGATTGGGCTCACGACATGGTTTCTCTCGTTCGCACCTTACGAGAACCCCCGCTACGCAGTTGTGGTAATGGTTGAAAACGGGTCGTCAGGTGGCGGCACATGCGCTCCCCTCGCCCGTCAAATTTACGACGCACTGGTCACGCGCGACCAATCCAGAACGCCACGCCAATCCGTTGCCCACGCAAACTGATGTTCGAAGCCGTCCTCAACGAAAGACAGGCACGGATCGAAAAGATCCAGCTGATCGCCATTGCTGGATTGATGCTTCTCGGCGCTGCGTTCATTTACAGCGCGACGATGGTGAATGAATCGGCGCGCATCGCGCCATTGCTGCGCCAGACATGGTTTCGCCAGGTGATCTGGTATGGAATGGGAACCGCGGCGGCGATCGGCTGTTGCCTCATCGATTATCGCAGCCTGACCCGATGGGCGCTCGTGATTTACTGGGGATCCATACTGCTCCTGGTTGTAGTGCTGATTCCGGGAATCGGATCGACCCATGGATGGGGAGCACGGCGTTGGATCGACCTGGGATTCTTCAACCTGCAACCCAGCGAGGTTGCGAAGCTGGCGATGATCATGGCCATGGCGAGTTTCCTTAGCCGTCCTGCCGAAGAACTGAGGCAGGCGCGAAACTTCTGGAAGCCGATTGCGATGATTCTGCTGCCGTTCCTGTTGATCCTCAAGGAACCGGACCTTGGCTCGGCGATCGTGCTCTTCCCCACCGGATTCATGATGATGCTCTGCGCCGGCACGCCCAAGCGTTACCTGATCAAGCTGGTTGCCGGGATGGCGATCGCAGGATCGTTGTTGATTGTTGACGTGCTTTTCGCCCCTCCCGGCTGGTGGCAGATCCCGCTTGAGAATTATCAGAAGCAACGCCTGCTGGTTTATTTCGGCGCCGATTTCGCGCCTAAAGATGCAAGCCCGGCGGAGCGCGAAAAGGCGAGGCGGCTCCAGGCCGAGAAGTCGTATCAGGTCAAGCAGGCGTTGATTTCGGTCGGCACCGGCGGGCTGTGGGGCAAGGGCTGGCGTGAAGGCACCCAGACTTCGCTGGCATTTCTGCCGCCAGGCGCGGCGCATAATGATTTCATTTTCTCCGTGATTGCCGAGGAGAAAGGATTCGTCGGCAGCATATTGGTGCTGACGTTGTATGGAGCGGTTCTGTTCTCCGGAATCAGAATCGCCACCCAGGCTCGCGATCGCCTTGGGAAATTGCTGGCAGTGGGCGTTGTGACGCTGCTGTTCAGCCACGTGTTCGTGAATATCGGCATGAATATTCGCATTGTACCTGTAACGGGCATTCCACTGCCGCTGTTGTCTTACGGCGGGTCTTCAGTGCTTAGTTCGTTGATCGCCATGGGCATGCTGCAAAACGTGTATATACACCGAAAGGGTTATTGAATTATGAGTGAAAGGAACTTTTCCCGGCGGCGCCGCGGCGGAATGCGATTCCGCCCCAGCGGCGGCCTGGGACACACCTCGCAAAAACCCGACCGCGATGCGACAGAAGCGCGCGCCGAGGTCGTTGGTGGCGCGGGTGCGCAGGAAAAGGTTTTCGAGCGGCGCCACGCGCATGAGATTGATCGCGCGGAAAACATCGCTGCTGGATTGCCGCCGGAAGGACCGGCGCAGGAACCCGCGCGGACGGAGGAAAAACCAGCGGAGCCCGCGCGCGCCGCAGCTCCATCCGCACCACAGCCGAAGGAAGAGAAGTTCGAGCCCGTGACGATTTCCGAGAAACCCAAGGGCATTGTCGATGCCATCCGCGTCGCGGCAACTTCGCTGGTGAAGAAGGTGCAGAAGCTCCTGAAGCCGGTGAAGAAGGTTCACAAGGAGGTCATCATCAATGCGGAAACCCTCGAGACGCGTGTGGCGGTTTCAGAAGATGGAAAACTCGAGGAGTTCAACATTGAGCGGACCACCGAAGAACGCCTGGTTGGAAGCATCTTCAAGGGCAAGGTGCGCAACCTTGAAGACGGGTTGAAAGCCGCGTTTGTCGACATTGGTTTTGAGAAGAACGCGTTTCTGCATTACTGGGACATTGTTCCAAACCAGTTCGACAGCGGCGTCGAAATTGTCGAGCGCGAAGGCCGCAAACGCGACAAGCCGAAGATCACGCAGAAGGATATCCCGCGCGTTTACCCGCCTGGCAGCGATATCATTGTCCAGGTGACAAAGGGACCGATTGGAACGAAGGGTCCGCGCGTCACAACAAACCTCGTTTTGCCTGGACGCTATCTCGTCCTCCTGCCGAACTCCGACCAAAGCGGTATCTCGCGCAAGATCGAGAACCAGCAGGAACGCCAGCGCCTGAAGAAGATCCTGCGGGAACTTTCCATTCCAGACGGCATGGGAGTCATCATGCGCACTGCGGGCGAAGGCCAGCAGAAGCGTTACTTCGTGCGCGACCTTGCCCTTCTCCTGGAGGAATGGCGCGGCGTGCAGGACCGAATCAAGAGCCAGCCGACCGCCACCTGTGTCTTCCAGGAACCCGACCTGATCGAGCGCACGGTTCGCGATTTCCTCACCGAAGACGTGGAACGCATCGTCGTTGATCATCAGAAGGCCTACGATCGCATGCGCGAAATGATTTCCAAGATTTCGAAGCGTTCCGCAGCGAAGGTGAAGCTCTATGGCGATCCGCAGCCGATTTTCGATCGGTTCAACATCAGCAAGCAACTCGAGAACGCATTCTCACGGCAGGTGCACCTCAAGAGCGGCGGATACATCGTCATCGACGAAACCGAGGCGCTCGTTGCGATCGACGTCAATACGGGACGGCACAAGGGCGGCAAGGATCAGGAAACGGCGATCCTCAAGGTGAACCTCGAAGCTGCGGATGAGATTTCGCGTCAACTGCGCCTGCGCAACATGGGCGGGTTAATCGTGCTGGATTTTATCGACATGAAATCGCGCCGCGACCAGCAGAACGTCTATCAGCGGATGAAGGAAGGGTTGCGCCGCGACAAGGCGAAGACCCATATCCTGCCGATCTCGCAGCTTGGCCTGATGGAAATGACGCGGCAGCGGCACAGCGAAAGCGTGCGCGCGGCGGTTTACGACGATTGCCCCTACTGCAAAGGCCGCGGCAAGGTGAAGAGCTCGCTCACGATGAGCGTGGAGATTCAGCGCAAGCTGCAGGAAATCCTGAAGAAGCGCACCCGTGACGAGAACGACTTCCAGCTGCGAATCGTGGTGCATCCGACCGTGCTGGAGCGCCTGCGAACCGAAGACGAGAAGCACTTGATCGAGATGGAAAAGCGTTACTTCGGCAAACTCTCGTTCCGCGCGGACACGGGCATGCACGCCGAGCAGTTCAAGATCGTGAACGTTGCGAACAACGAGGAACTGGCGAGCGTGGGAAGCTAGGAGTGTTGAAACATTGAAACGGCCGGGGCGCTGGCGTCCCGGCCGTTTTCATTACGATTGAAGAATTTCGATTACTCGGTGCGTCGGACGGCGACAAACCAACTGGTGGAGTCAGGCGCATTTCCGCCGAGCACGAGCATTTCTCCCTTGCTGATATTCTGCATCCGCTTGAGAACCGATTTACCCTGGCCGAACAGGCTGACCTCAAAATTTTCTTCATCGACCTGGCGGATCGAGATTTTGCATTTATCGCTGAGCACAACTTCCTTGGCGCCCTTCTCCGGGACCGACGCATCGACTTTCCGCACCAGAAAGTAGTTCTTCCATTTCAGGTTCACCTTTGCGAGCCGTTCCCGAGTTTTCTCATCCACGGGTTTATGCTGCGGATCGGGCGAGCTTTCGGACATCGTCGCCCAAATCAACTGGGCTTCGAATTTGAAATCCCGGGCTTGCGCAGCGGCAGCGGACAGGACCAGAAGGAGCGACGCCACCGCGGCGAGCAGAGAGACAGATGAACCGATTCGGAATCTCATTGTGAAAAACTCTAGCAATGATGGTTGGATGCGCAAACTACCTTTCAGCCGGGTATGAAACCCAGACCAGCGTGGTGCCGCTGTCGTAATCCTGGTACGTGAACGCTTCAGAGTCGGCAACCGCCATTTCTGAATCAATTCCGTTGCCACGCGGGAATGTCAGGATGCTGATGACAACCAGCACGGCGAACGCGCCGACTGGAACCAGCACGCGCCGGAAACGGTGAAACAACGAGGGGCGCTGAGGCGGCGCGGCCGGGAGGTCGCGTTCGATCTCCCTTTGAATTTTCGACCAATAGAATTCCCGTGATTCCGGCAGCTGAACATTCGCTTCCGTGCTTTTGAACGCCTGTCGTGTCTGGCGCAGTTCCTTCAGCAGCGCCGTCGCCTCCGCATCACGCGCCACCCAGGCCGAAATTTCGCGCGTTTCCGCCTCCGGCAGTTCGCCGTCAAGGAAAGCCTGCAGCTTCAGTTGTTGCTCGTCGTTCATACTTCTCAAATCCATTCTGCGTCGTCACCGATACTTCAATTCCTGTGGGCGCTAATCGGCCCCTCTCAAATCCGCCAGCAAGGCCGCAAGTTTCCGCCGCGCGTAGAACAGCCTCGACATTACCGTGCCAATCGAACAATCCATCGTTTTGGCGATCTCTTTATATTCCATTTCCTCAAACTCATGGAGGATCAGGACGGTTCGATGCTCGTAGGACAACTGGCTCATGGCCTTGTCGATCCTCTGCCGGAGTTCGCCGCGTTCGAGTCGTTCCGTCGGATTCACCGTCACGGCCGGCATCTGCCGTTCCACTCCGCCCGCTTCTTCATCCAGCAGCTCAATCGATTCCGCCCGCTGCCTCTTCTGTTTGCGCAACTGGTCAAGGCAAAGATTGATGACAATGCGCGTCATCCAGGTGGTGAAGCTCGACTCACCCTGGAACTGGTGGAGCCGCTGCCAGCCCTTCACCCATGCTTCCTGAGAAAGATCCACCGCTTCTTCTTCGTTCCGCATCATGCTGTAGGCACGGGCGTAAATCTTGTCCCGATGCCGGAAAACCAATTCCTCGAAGGCGCTCGTGTCCCCCTTTTGGGCGAGGCGCACCAGGGCTGTGTCTTCAGCCGAGGAATAGTCTTTTTCAGCCATGGTTGGACGGAGAGTAATGGTGGACTATTCGATGCCTTACAGCTTGCCCTTCGTGCTGGGAAGCTGCCCGGCAATCCGGGGATCCCGCTGGCAGGCGAAATCCGCTGCTTTCGCAAATGCCTTGAACAGCGCCTCGACGATATGATGCGGTTCATCCCCGTAAAGCAGCTCCAAGTGCAGGTTGCAACGGGCTTCGTTGGCAAAGCCCTGGAAGAACTCCCGCGCGAGCCCAAACCTGAAAACACTGGACATATCCTGAGCACGATCCTTTTTCCTGACGGCGCGGGCTCCCCATTCATTCAATCCGCGCCAAACCAGGTAGGGACGCCCGCTGAAATCGATGACACAGCGAGCAAGGCATTCATCCATGGGTACAAAAGCCTCGGCCGTAAGGGGATTCCTGGGATCGAAGCCTGTGCCATAGCGGCGCACACCTTTTTTGTCGCCGAGCGCCTTCACAAAGGCCTGGCCGAGAGCGATTCCACAATCCTCAACAGTATGATGCGCGTCGACTTCCAAGTCGCCCTTGCAGCGCAGCGTCAGGTCCATCACCGCGTGTTTCGCGAACAGGGTGAGCATGTGATCGAAGAAGGGAATGCCGGTGTCGATTGAACTCTGCCCCGAACCGTCGAGGTTCAGCCGCAGGGAAATCGCCGTTTCCTTCGTGACCCGCTTTAGGGTGGCCTGACGTTGCTTCATTCCGCGGGAGTAAAACAAACGCGGTTTCCAAAACAAAGCGGATTCAAACCACCGGGCAGCTATTGGTCGGCAGGTTGCGTCTGAAGTTGCTCGATGCGCTTCTGAATATTTTCGGGGTTCGGCGAGAAGCGTTTCATCAGATTGAGATAATGGATGGCCTCATCCAGCCGCTTTTCCTCCAATGCGGTCTTGAACATTCCGCCGAGGATGCGTTCCGCAAGAAAGTTGTTCGGTTCTTCCTTGCCCGTTTCAGTATCAAACCAACGCTGCATCGCAGCATGCCAGAGATTCCGCGCTTGGGCTGGATCCCTGCGGTTCTCGAGCTTAAGCCACGCGAGTTCGTTCAGCAGTTCGGGATTTCCTGGATTCCGGCGCAGGCCTTCGCGAAGAAATTGCTCAGCTTCATCCACTTTGTTGAGACGGCTCCGCAGCCAGTACGCCGCGACTGTGAAAGACTCGATGCTTTGGGGATTCAATTCCGCCGACAATTTCAACCATGGCAACATTTCGCGTTCCGCCCCCTTCTCGAGGTGAACGTGATCGGCGGCATGGAATTTTTGACGAAAACGACTGATCCAGTCGCTGGGCCCGGCCGCCGGTGATTCCGGTTCCGTGGCGGCATGCTCAATTGCGTCCGCATGAGGCTCACCAGCATGGTCGTGATGTTCGTGCCCATCCCCTTCATGATGCTCATGACCGCCGTGGGCCTCGTGAACCACCCCTTCGCCCTGAGCTTCACCCGCCATGTGGTTTTCCTTCGGCCGCCCGCCGCCTTCGAATATCGACGGGTAATTTCCCCTGTGAAAATAGACGTCTGCCTTGGCAAAAATTTCATTGGCAAACAGCATGCGCCCTTCGCCCAGCAGCAAGGCCACGAAGCTTTCGGCTGCTGGCCCGGAACGGGACACCTCCCCCTTTCGTGCTATGAGCGTTGACAACGAAAAGCAGGCGATCAACAGCAAAACTAGAACAAGTTTGGATCGCATCAAGCCTGGTTCAAGGGTCTGCGGCGGAAAGCCAGGCACGCACCAATCAGAAACACCGCTGTATAAAACCACCCGTAGAGAGTTGCCAGGACGATGTCCAGCCACGCGACGGGCGGCCAGTCATGAATGACGCGCGCGCGAAGGTCATAGAAATCGAGGTGCGGCAAGCCATAGTAAATCACGCTCACGATGGATGATACAGGTTCCTTCATGCGCATCGCCAGAGTGTTCAGGAACGGTCCGATGAAGAGAATGCCGAGGGTGATGATGAACACCAGGGTTACATTAGCCGCGGGAGTGCTCATGACGATTGAGCCGAGCAAGGTCAGGGCAATCACGATTCCGAGCATCTGCCAATGCATCCAAAGCGCTTGCACGTAATTGGCGAATGGAAAACCCGATTCGCGAGAGATGCTTACCAGTGCGAAAAAAATATAGAGAACAAACAGCGCCATTCCCGCGGCAAGCCAGCAGCCCAGAAATTTGCCCAGCAACACCTGCGGCCGGCTGATTGGTTTTGCGAGCAGCGGGAATATGGTGCGGCTCTCCCGCTCGGATGGAATCTGGCGCGCGGCGGTTGTGATCGCCACAACGAGCGCCGCGATCCAAATCAACATCAAACAGATTTCCTTGAGATAACGCGCAATGCGGTCGTCATCGAAGAAACGCACCGATCCTGAAATCAATGTGATCAGGACAGTGAGGATGAAAAGAACATAGAAATCCTTGCGACGAAACAGTTCCTTGATGGCGATTCCGGCGACAGCGATGATCTTGCTCATAATTGCGCCTGAGGCTGGTAACCCACGATTTTCAGAAAAATCTGCTCGAGATTGGCCTGATGCTCTTGAATGAGGTCGGCGACCCGTCCTTCAACTTTCAATTCGCCCCGATGCAGGATCGCCACCCGATCGCAAACGGTTTCCACCTCGCCGAGTTCGTGAGAGGAAAAGAACACTGTTTTTCCCTCGTCCTTCAAACGCTGTATGATCTCGCGCACCTTCATGCGTCCGAGCGGATCGAGGCCGCTTGTAGGCTCGTCGAGCAGGAGCAGGTCAGGATTATTGATGAGCGCCTGCGCCAGCCCGGCCCGTTGCTGCATACCCTTTGAATACGTGCGGATGGGTCGCTTTCGGGCGTGGTCCAGGTCGACCAGCTTCAGGAGGCGGTTAATTCGCTGCTCGGTTTCAGCCGCTGGTATTTCGAAGATCTTTGCGTAAAACCGGAGGAGTTCTTCTGCAGTGAGAAACTTGTAGTAGTAGGTCAGCTCGGGAAGGTAACCGATTCGCTGGCGCGCGATGGGTTCCCGCACGTTGACATCGAAAAGATAAGCATTGCCCGCGCTCGGGTTTACATAGCCGAGCAGGACATTCATCGTGGTGGTTTTGCCCGCTCCGTTGGGCCCGAGGAAACCGAACACCTCGCCGGCATTCACAGTGAGGTTCAGGCCCTTGAGAGCCACCTTCGTCTCGTGTTTGATTTCGCGGCTCCGATACTCCACCCGCAAATTTTCTGTCTTGAGAATGGCATTCATACATTCAATCCCAACCGCCACCGGTCAACCTAAGATTCATAGGTCTGAGAGGATGCAGCGTGCAACCTTTATCGACGCGACACGGAAAACCGGGAGTGAAAAAGAAACAGCCCGAAGCGGGTGCTTCGGGCTGTTTGAGGAGAATTCAGACTAGCTGCCGCCGCCACCGGATTCGGCCAGCGTGTGAGGATACTCTGCTGACGTGTTCGAGCAGCTCGGGGCAACGTCCGCTGCTCCGACAGCATACGTGTCGGTTTTCGTCTTCGGACAGGTCGGGAACGAGCCAGCGGATCCGCGGCCCATATACTTGGCCAGGTCAGTCTTGGCGAGAGTGGCGTTGTTGCCTTCTTCAAGCAACTGCTGCTGCTTCGCGCCGTCAATCTGGCGAAGATTGTTGATGCAGGCATTCTTCTGGGAGGTCGAGCGCGCGCGCACGAAGTTCGGGATCGCGATTGCAGCCAGGAGGCCGATGATCGCAACCACGATCATGATTTCCACCAGCGTGAAGCCGGCCTTGCGGGAGGTTTTAATTTTCATACTACGTTGTTTACCTTTCGTTCGCGGCGTGAACTCGGCATCAGGCTGTTTATATCAGGACTGTTGGCGTTCACTTATTGCCTGCTGCCAACCGCACTTTCACTTTTAGCACAGTGGATGCCAAGCACCCGCTGCCTCTGTTTTCCAACACCAACCAACATCCGGAGTTTCAAAACCGCTAAAAATGGCCTGAATTCCGTTAGTCCCAAGGACGTTCCCCGTACATCGGAACCACGGTGTGTAGCAAATCAGGACACGACATTCCATCTCCTATTCACATTTCTCAAGCGGAAATCTCTTAACCCGGAATTGACTGGCCAGCGAACCTCATTTGAAGGGCGTGAACAGGCGCAATTGACATTCCGCTTGCCCTCGGGCCGAACTTGAGAATTATTCGGCTGTGCTCCAGATCGAAGGACCCGTCCACGCCCGTGTGCCGCACGGAAACCTGTGCTTTTATGCTTGAGGAGGTGCGTCGCGACGAGTTGCCGGGCACTTCCAGCCCGGAGGGAAACGGCCGCGTTTCGCCTGCCTGCAAACTGGGTCAAGGGCTCCTCCTGGCATTTGCCGCGGGTTATCCGCTCGTCACGTGGTCAGGTTGGATTGCAAGCACCCACGCGAAGTCCTGGGTTCTCGCCGGATTCACCACGCTCATCGGGATATTGCTGCTGAATCATGTCTGGCGCGTCCCCTCCCCGAGGCTAGTATCGAAACGGATGCAATGGATACCCCTGGTTTGGGTTTTCCTAAGCGTGTATACGTGTTTCCTCCTCGGTCCCTCGTTGGACGCTTTCGGCTTCACATTCGTCACGTTCGTGTGGTCTCAGCTGGTGATTCGCCACTCAACTTGGGCGGGCAACCTTCCGAAAAGCGTTCTTCACCTGTTGCTTTGGTTTAGCGCGGTTGCCTGGGTTTGCACCTTTGCAACCAAATATCAATACGTGGCCCTCTCGGGGAATCATTATGGCAAGACCGGCTTTGTATCCCTGGGCTGCTGCACCCTGGTCTTTGTTGCGGTGGTATTATGGTTCCGTCAGGTGTCCGACGTAAAAAGGGCCATGGTTTGGATGGTCAGGGGCGGCGCTGTTGCCTGCCTTCTTGGATTGTGGCAGTTCTTCGATCAAAAAGGTTTGGCGACGCGCCTTTTTCCCGACCTTTTGAAGGATCCCCGATCGATGGGAACGTCGGGCCACGCCAATTGGTTTTCCACGTATTTGCTCCTGCTGTTTCCCCTCGCGACGTGCTGCTTCCTTTCAGTTCGACGGCCTCTCTGGCTTGCTGCCTGTGGATTGATCTATGCAAACATCCTCACGGCACAGACTCGTGGCGCCTGGGTCGCGCTTGCGTCGTTTTTGGTAATCGCGGTTTTCACACAGAAAGAATTTCGCAAACGGATGCTGCTGCTCGGCCTTGTGATGGCGCTTGTCACGGCGGCGCTTGCGCCTTTGCACAATTGGCAACTTCTGAAGCGGGCAAATTCGCTGAAAGACCAGGCTTCCCTGGCAGCAGCCGGGGCATCCCACGCGGGAACCGGGCGTCTGGGATTCTGGAAATACGCCGTCAACCGTTTGCCCAGGCACGCGGTTATCGGATCGGGATTGGATACATATGCGGAGGTGGCACCCGCCGGCACCAAGGCCCCGAATACAAAAGCGCATTCCATTTATTTCGAGTACGCGCTGTGTTTGGGTATTCCTGGGCTGGTCCTCTATCTCGGCTTTTTGTGGCGATGCGCAGGCGGGACCGCCCACTCGCTGCTTTCGTGGACGTTGAAAGCAACCATCGCAACCTATCTTGTGCAGGGAGTGTTCATTCACGACACCCTTCACTCGTGGCCGCTCGTTTGGCTGATTGCAGCCCTCGCTGTCGTGTTACGCAGGAATGACATTCCTACGGTCGATGCCCACAGTGTGCGCCCGCCGGGTTCGTGACTTCCCGTTCAGGAACGCAAATTTTGCTGGGCAGCGATATGGGGCAACAGACGAAAGGGGCGGCGAACGGACTCAATGGATTCGCCCACTTGGGTGATCCGCGCCTCATCGATTGCAAATCCTTCCTTGCCTGCCATATGAAGGTGCTGAACACGCGCGGGGTCCACGTCCATAATCCGAGCGCAGGTCGCGTCTACAGCTGGCAAATCGGTGCCCATGACAATCACACCGGCATCAACAGGATCGCCCATGATCGGCCCGTCCCCTTCCATTCCGACGATGCCGTCGACGATCGCCAGCTGCGGTCTTAGGTTCAAAGCAATATCGGCGATGCATTCATTGAGGCCCGCCTGATGGAGCACATTCTTGGGCCAGCCATAATAGCTTCCTGGCATGACACCAAAAAGATTCTTCATGGACAATGTCACACCGGCCCAATGATGCGTCTTCATCTTTGGCATCGACACGATCCAATCCGTTTCTCGGAAGATGCGGGGGAACGCAAGACGCGGCAGGGTGGAAAATCGCGTGCGATTTTTTACCAGCCAGGGATCCTGGTAATTCAGGTCAACGAATGCAGTGCGATCCGTGGCGAGGACTTCGCGCAGGCCGCTCTCTTCAAAGACGAGCAACGTATCCAGGCAATGTCCCGAGCCTTCCGCCACGATGACGGAGGCGGCACCCAGGCGTCGAAAAGCCGTCACAGCCGCGCGCACCAATGCTGGATGCGTGTTCACGTGCGGAGCCGAAGAATCGACTTCCACCAGGTTAGGCTTCAAAAGGATGCGTTTGTCTTTAACCGTTGCAGCATCAATCCCCAGTTCCAGCAAGCCTCGGACGATGAGCTTTTCCAGCGGGAGCAAATAATTCGATGCTTTGACGATCGCCACCGCGGACCGCCTGTGACGTTGCCATGTATGGAGAAGGCCTGCACCGCTGAGGATTGCCGCACCGCCGAGCACGCCAGTTGTTAACCATTGCCTGCGTGTCATTTGATGGGAGCGATTGGCGTTCATGCAGCAGGTCCTGAGAGAAGCGGATGTCCTTGCTTCGCGTGCAGTGCGCACTGAAGGAGGCAAAGGAGTACCATGTCGTATCCCCCAACCTCCGCCTCACGTTCGAGACACTCATCAATCCACACGGGGGCCTCCTCAACAAGCTCGTCGGATGCCGTCAATCCAATGATTCCCCAGCCGAGGGAGAGCGGAGTACGAATCCGGCGAATGCTCTGATCCAAATAACGGACGCTGTTCGACAACGCGAAGGCCTCGCCGGCACGCGACAGGGCGGTCAGAGCCATGCCCGTGCTGTGCGGCATCGGCCGCAATTCCAAGCCGTAAACCGTGGTGTTCCCAAAATTCCAACCACCGCCGGACAGCTGTCGATTCAAAATCATCCGCCGCGCCTGAACACAACGGTCATCTGCGGTCCGTCCGCAGGCACCCAGGGCCAACAAGGAGAGAACGGTGGGCTCGATCCATGAGTGGGTACCATCCACCCATGGCCACCCCCGCAGCGAAGTGTCGTGACCAATAGTCCGAGTACCACGACTTGGGTAATGCAAACCGTGCCATCGCAAAAGGAACTCCTGCGCCCCTGCCAGCGCTGAAGGCGCGTTTCCCTGCCGCTGCCACGCCAGCATAGCAAGGGGCGTCGGCCATGCCGCCTCGGGAAATTCAGGGTTAATGGGGACACGGCCGTCGGGCAACTGCCGTTCTTGAAGCTGACGGCCGATAGCCTCGAGTTGAGGCCGGAGAACCCTGCTGCCCCAGAACGCTACAATCAGCCAGGCTGCAACATCGGCACGAACGTTTCCATGACGCGAATGTCCTGCGTCAAAGTACTGGACGACCCGGCTCTCCAAGCGGGCGGAGACTTCGTTGCGCGATACCGTTTTTTCCACAAAGACACTGCTGTAGCACGATAAAGGCCATCCGCCGCGAGCCTTCGCCCCGCAGCGAATCGCTCGGATTTATCGGTTTGGGGTGGCTCGAGACGCCTTGCGGAAGACTTCTGCGAAAAAACTGCCGGTGAAATTTTACCGCCGGCGTCCGCCGCGCCGAGGCGAACCGCACCCTCCTCTTTCATTATCAGATTACTTGTCTATAGTGTCGCCATGGAATGCCGCCTTCCTAGCATCAGTCTCGCCTTTTGCCTGCTGACTTTAATGTCACTAGCGCAGTGGCAGATGCTGGCTGCCGACACCCTGCACTGGAACACGAACAACAACCGGGTGAGTGCAGATATTGCCTCTGCCCCCCTGTTGCGCGCTTTGGAAGGTGTCTCGCATTTGACTGGGTGGCATGTGTTTCTGGAATCGAATGCCTCGCGAAATGTATCGGCGAAATTCAGCGACCTTCCTTCCGGCGAAGCATTGCGCATCCTTCTCGGCAACTTGAACTTTGCCCTCGTTCCAGGAAGCAACTCTCCCGCGCGCCTGTATGTGTTTCACACCCTTCAACGAAACGCGACATTGCGGGTTCAACCCGGCGCGATCTCTGCAGCTTCGCAAAAATCCAAGCCCATCCTGAACGAGTTGGAACTTATCCTTCGGCCTGGCGCAAGCCTTGGTAATCTGCCATGCCTCGAAAACGCAAAGGTTTTGGGCCGCATTGATTCAATCAATGCCTATCGACTTCAACTCAACGATGAAGCCTCTGCTCAGGCAGTCCGCGAGTGCCTGGCAAACCATCCCGATGTCGAGTCGATCGAGTCCAGCTACGCCATTGAACGCCCAGACGGAGCCCAACAACTGGCGCAGTCCGGCTCGGCCGATTTCGATCTGCAACTGAAGGAACCGACGGGCGACTGCGCACCCATCGTTGCCGTGCTCGATACACGCGGGATGCAATCGGTGCCCAAGGAATACGCAAAGTTTCTTCTGCCCGGCCTCAGTGTCATCGACAGTGCGAATCGGGAAGGCGCGGCCGCACCCGTGTCCGCTGGCGAACTGACGCATGGACTGGCCATGGTCCACACCGTCCTTCAAAGCGTTCAAACGACGACATCGAGCGGCAGTTCCGGCGTTCGTGTCCTGCCGGTCGACATCTACGGCAACAACCCGACGACGAGCACATTCGACGTGGCCCGCGGAATTCAACAAGCCGTCAACAACGGCGCGAACATCATCAACATGAGCCTTGGCAGCAATGGCGACAGCACCGTACTGCACAACCTCATCAAGAAGGCGTCAGATCAGGGCGTTGTCTTTTTTGGAGCTGCTGGAAATGAACCGGTAACCACCCCCGTATATCCCGCCGCGTATCCGGAAGTCGTTGCTGTCACTGCTGGCAACAGGGCCGGCCAGGTTGCGGACTATGCCAATCGTGGCGCCTTCGTCGACCTCATGACGCCAGGGACAACGGTCATTAGCCTGGACGGAAAATCCTATGTGATGAATGGGACGTCGGCTGCGACGGCATATGCGTCAGGCATCGCAGCCGCCCTCGCTGACATGAACCGCAACTGCCCGCCTGGCGTGATCCCGACCATGAAGAGCAAGCTGGGAGTGACAAGTGTACCGCAAGCATACTAATTTCTTCACGTGCCCTGGTTGACTGACCGACATTTTTTTCTTCTCGCTGTGATCGTTTACGGTTGCAGCATGCTCTACTCGATTTTTCTTTGGCGCCACGGATTTCGCAAAGATGATCGAGTGAATTACTGCCTTCTCGCGGTGGCGTTCGCATTGCACACCACGGCAATGGTGCTGCGCGGATTCTCCTTCAATCGCTGTCCCGTCAACAACTTGTATGAGGCCATCACGTTTCTGAGCTGGACCATTGTGGCGAGCTACCTCGTGCTCGGCTTGTTCAGCCGCCTGCGGTTTGTGGGCGCGTTTGCATCGCCGATCCTGTTTGCCATCGGCGTGTTTGCCCTGATGCCGCCGCTCGACCAGGTGCGCGGGCCGGCTCCCAATTTCCACACCGACTGGGGCAGCATTCACGGCACGCTGATCCTGCTCTCCTGCGGCGCCTTTGGGTTGAGCGCGATCGCGGGAGCGATGTTTCTCACGCAGGAACACGATTTGAAGTACCAAAAACAACGCGCGATGTTCTCGATGCTTCCTCCCATTCAACGGCTCGAGAGGGTGATGAACCGCCTCCTTGCGGCGGGCATCATTCTGCTCACCCTCGGACTCGCGTTTGCACCATTATTAATTCGCGAAGCCGAGGCGCAGGGCCGGGAATTTCGGGGGGACCCTATCCTCTACTATTCCGGATTCATCTGGGTGGTTTATTGCATTCTGTTCGTGTCGCGCTGGAAGTTCGGCCAGGTCGGCCGCCGCTTTGCATGGGGGCTCGTCGGCAGTTTCGCCTTTGTTCTGCTCACTTTCTGGGGTTTCATCCTGATCTCTCCGCTGCACACCCAATGACTCGGTCCGCACGCTCATGCCCATCGTTGTCATCGGTCTAAGTCATCGCTCCGCTCCCGTTGCCATACGGGAACGGTTTGCATTCGAGGACGCGCGCATCCCGGCCGTGCTCCGGCTGCTGCGGGACCAACAGATCGTCGACGAAGCGGTGATCCTGTCGACCTGCAACCGTGTTGAAATTTACGCGGCCACCCGGCAGCAGGCGGCCTCGACGTTCACCGAACTGCGAAACTTCCTGATGACCTGCCACGAATATCGGGATCCGTTGACGGACGAAATCTACGTCCTGGGCGAACCCGACAGCGTGCATCACCTCTTCCGTGTGGCGTGCGGGCTGGACTCGATGGTGCTCGGCGAAACAGAAATCCTGGGCCAGTTGAAGAAGGCTTATGAGCTTTCGCTTCAGCATCAGCACACGGGCCCCCGTTTGAACAAGGCATTCCAACGGGCGTTCAACGTTGCGAAGCATGTGCGCACCGAAACCGCCATTCAACGCGGCAGCATTTCAGTCGCATCCGTTTCGGTTGAGCTCGCCGAAAAGATTTTTGAATCCCTCAAGGGTCGACAGGTAATGGTGATTGGCGCAGGCGACATGAGCGAAAAAACCGCGCGCGCCTTGCTATCCCGCGGCGCAACGGGGCTGGTGGTGGCAAACCGGTCACTCGAACGTGCCGCAATTCTCGCCCAGGAATTGGGCGGACGCGCGGTGCAGTTCGAAGATTGGGCCGCTGAATTTGAGAAAACTGACATCGCCATCAGCAGCACGTCCGCCCCGAATCATATTCTGGATCGCACGCGGCTCGCCCCGCTGATGAAGACGCGAAGAAACCGCCCGCTGCTGCTGATCGACATCGCTGTTCCGCGAGACATCGATCCCGAAGTCATTCTGATCCCAAACGTATATCTCTACAATGTCGATGACCTGCAAACCATAGCGGACGATTATCTCGCGCATCGGAGGGATGAAGTTGCGCGCTGTGAACAGATTATTCGCGACAAGGCCAGGCCCTTGCTGGAGCCGCCACCAGGTGGGGAAGGCAATCCGATGCGGCCCGCCTTCGGCCGTTGATTTTCGTCGCGAACGCAGAGTTGCCGCGCTACTTTCCAGCACACTTGAATACGAATCGCACTCTCTTCATCGCGACGCGCGGCAGCGCACTGGCATTGGCGCAGGCGAACATGATTCTTTCCCGTTGCCGCGCAGAATTTCCGCAGGGAAATTTTGAGTTGAGAATCATCAAGACCACGGGAGATAAACTTCAAACCGCCTCCCTCGCGCAGGAGAGTAAATCGCTTCCAAAGGGATTGTTCACCAAGGAACTCGAAGTCGCGTTGCTCGACGGTTCCGCAGACCTGGCGGTTCACAGTCTGAAGGATCTTCCCACGGAACTTCCCGCCGGGCTCAAGCTGGGAGCCGTTGGCGGAAAGCGGGAGGACGTCCGCGACGTGCTGCTCTACCGCGATGAGCGGATCGGCGCTAAACTGCGTGGTTTTCCGCCGCGCATGAACATCGCCGACCTCCCAACCGGCGCTACAATCGCCACGAGCAGCACGCGTCGCAAGGCGCAGTTGCTCGCTCAGAATTCGAACCTCAAGACGCCAGACATCCGCGGCAATGTCCTGACGCGCCTGCAGAAGCTCATGAATCAGCCTGAGCTCGACGGGACGGTTCTCGCGTTGGCGGGCATCACGCGGCTGCATTATCGCGTAACAGCAGAAGGATATTTGACGGGACCTGATGTCCCTGAGGGAATTCTCGCGACGGTTCTGGATCCTGAGGTGATGCTGCCCTGCGTGGGCCAGGGAGCGATTGGAATTGAATTGCGAAGCGATGATCCTGCCATATCAGAGCTCTGCGATAAGTTGAATGATCTTCCCACGCTGCAAGCCGTCACCGCTGAGCGTGCATTCCTAGCGGCGATGGGCGGCGGATGTCAGAGCCCGGTCGGCGCATATGCGGAACGCGCAGGAGCCAATCTGAAAATGCGCGTTGCGTCATTCATCGGCGAAACGCGCCGCGCTGACGGCCAGGGCGCAGCGGACGAAGCTGCCGAGCTGGGCCAGCGACTCGCCGCCCAGCTTCGTTGATTTCCTCAACCGACCGCCGCAGCGGTTCGGTTCGATCCGTGCGGGTCGCCTGTTCCGGGAGGAGGCTGCCGATTCTGGAAGCTCTTCCACATGTGCAGCGGCAACCCAGCCAGAATCATGATCGCGACCTGGCTGGCAGTGAAGAGCACCAGCCACTTGAAGGCCTCGTCCATGAAGCCGTAGGAGTGAAGCCCGATACCCAGCATGTTGACGCCGAACCATGAGAACGACGTCACGACATTGCCGAAGATTGCAAGGTTCATGATACCGCGATCGCGCAGCAATCCGCCCCAACGTGCGTGCAGGACGATGGCGTTCCACAAGACGATCAGGAGGGCACCGTTTTCCTTTGGATCCCATCCCCAGAATCGGCCCCATGATTGATCCGCCCAGATGCCACCCAGGACGGTTCCGACAAAACTGAAGAATGTCGCAAAGCAGATGATAGCGTAGACCATTCGCGACAACGCTTTGCCGAGGTTTGTGTCCCCTGCCGCCGTCTTCTTCACACTTGTGGTGAGCAGTGGGGTGAAAATCCCGAGGACGATATACGCCAATGCCAATGCCCCTGCGACGAAGGTCGCCGAATATCCGATCGTGATTGTTACAACGTGGGTGGCGAGCCAGAAGTTCGTATCGAGAACCGCCACCAGCATTTTCATCGTATCGCCATCCAGCGCCAGGTTGTGCGCAATCAGGAGCGTGATGAATCCGGTCAGCGCCGCGACGGCCGCGCCCAAGCCAATCCGGTAAATCCTTTCCAAAATCAGGCCGAGGAGACAGGCGGCCCAACCAATGAAGATGGCGGACGAGTAAAGATTCGTCACAGGTGGCCGGCCTTCCAGCACCATTCGGAAGATAATTCCGAAGGTGTGAACAACGAACGCCAGTCCTATCAAGTAGAATGCTGACCTTCGCAATGATTCTGACAAGGCAGGCAAGCTACCAAAGGTCAGGAGCGCGCCGCCCGCTAGCAGAAAGGCCACGATGTAGATGATGATTGCATGCAGAAACGCTTTCACCTGGTTGTAATAATACTCGGCGCGTGCCTTAGACACTTCCTTGCCGAATTTGGGCGTAAGCCATTCGCGATACCCGGCGACCGCAGCGTTGAACGCTGCGGCATCTCCCTGGCCATAGCTGTCGGCCATCCGCGAGAAAAACGGAACGGCGGGATGAATCTGGTTTCCAGTTTGCAATGTGTCGAGCATCCCGACCCCGAGATTCACCCAGCCAGTTCGGTTGGTCTCGGGATTGAGTGGAGGCAGCACCAGCGGCTCTGCAAGGTTTGCAATTGCATCGAAAGGACGAACCACCCGTGCGAAACGTTCCAGCGCCTCTCGATCCGGCGTCTCGCCTGATTGACGCGCGCGAAACGCAGCGACACCCGCTGGCAGCGCGCTTTGGAACTCGTCCACCAACGCGCCCAGACTTGCCGCTCCTTCAGGCTCGATGCTGTTCTTAAGCTTCTGGTAGAGAAAAACCGCGTTCGCCAGCTTGAGGATCTGCTTGTCGTACGTGCCCCGCTGCGCATCCTCCAATTTCGCGGCCTTCGTTGCCTGTGCTTCAATCTCGCGCAGTGAAGGTTGAACTTCCGCAAATGTGTAATAGCGCAAGCCGGATTTTTCGATGCCTTTTTCCTCGAGTTTCAATTCGCTCAAGATCTCGGGATGATGGATGAGAAAAATCGGACGCGTGTCCGCGAGTTCAGGCTTGAAAAGGACTTCCAACAGCCATTCGGTGGAGCGCAACTTCTCGGGGTGATGCCAAAACTTCCAGCTCGGGACAAGCTCTAGCGGCACGTCGCCCGTGCTTCGCATCTGCAGCAATGAATTGCGCGCGACGGAATCGAAAGGTTGAATGCGTCCGTTCAAAAGAACAGGCAAGCGTCCGAACTCCCGCGTATGAAGCTCCCCATTTTTGCGGGGTTGGAACACGACCACGAGTTCGACCGTGAACAGAGCGAGAAAAAACCACGGAACAACTTTCAACAATCCTTTCATGACTTCCTCCGTTTCGCTGCAAATCCGACCAGGTGAATTCCAAATTGCGAGGTCAACCCAAGCGAGACCAATACGCAGGCGAGATAGGGCGTAAGCCAGCTCGGATTCCGCACGACCTGCAGGATGCTGCCCTTGTCGTCGGCATCGAAACTCGATTGATAGTACGTCTCACCCTTGTAGCGCAACGGCGTGTTCATCTTGATCAGCACCTGCCTGTCCTCACCTGTCTGCGGGTTCACCACGCGAACCATGCTCGAGTAGTTCTTTGCAATCGAAGTTCCCGGATAAAGGTCGTGATTGAACTCCACGAGGTGAATGTGGAACGGCTTGTAGAAGCGGCGCAGGCGCAGCTCCAGCAGAAAACGCTTTCCATCCAGCACCAGTTCCTGCGGATTTTTCAGGAACGCCGAAATGAGGTACGTGCCGGCCGAGCCTTTAGGGCCGATCACCTCGAACAAACCCGACGGCATATCGCGCCGGTCCATGGCAGTCTCCTGCGGCAGCTCCTTCCAGAAGATTCCGGCGCCCACCCCGGCAGTTGCAGCAACCTGCTCATATCCTGCTTCCGCATTCTGCACGAGCGATGAGTTGGCGTAGTATTGTTTCAGCAACAGCCTGAAAGGAAGTTCTGACTGCGTGATTTCGCGATCAGAGCGCAATGCTCGCGCAGGCACGCTCACAATGCGATCGGCTGCAGGATCCGAAACATCGGTAATAGTAAGCTCGAATTCGCGCGAGGATTCAGAATAGTTTTTTGCCTCGCCTTCCCGCAGGTGCAGAATGCTTTCTTCCGCAAGAAAGTCCGTGAGAAACTGGCCGAGCAGCAGCAGGACGAGTCCGATGTGAATCAGCATGATGCCCACCTTCTTCCATCCGGCCTTGTAGTAGCGAAAATGCGAAGCGAAAAGATTGATGATCATCAATCCGCCCACCAGGTAGCCACCAGGGAAAATCGGGATTCGAAGATTCGATCCGCGGGGCTGCCATGTCACACAGAAGCTGCGAAAGAATTCGTTCTGGGCCTGATACAAACCAAGGTGCACCTGCGCGAGCGTTCCCCAAAAGATCAGGATGATCGCCAGAGCGAGCAGGACGACCGTTAATCGCAGCGAGGTAAAAAGGCGGTAGAGTCGGTCCAGGATCATTGGTGTTTCGCGGATTGCACAAATTTGATGAAGTTATCGCGTTGCGCCGAAACGAGATTCGCTTCGCCGGCAAGTTTGTAGAAGAAGGTTTGGCCGGGGCGCGGAACCATAATGCCGATCACTCGCGTTGGCTGGCCAGAAGCGGGATCAGTCCCCGATATCTCGATCGCGGTTCCCTTGCCCTCGGCGAGATCCATCTGGGTGCTTTGCTGCCGAATGTCGGCTTCCGCTGCTTCAGCAAGGCCGATCTGACGGCGCCACCGGTTAACGTTGGCCGCAAATCCCCCGCCTTCTCCCGCTGAAGCACTTACGTTCACGGCTGCCTGCGCGGTGCCGGAACCCGTGATTATGAATTTTCCGACGAGAAACTGGCCGCCTGCAACTTCCTTCCAATCTGCTGGCACCGTCCATTGGGGCTGCCCCTCACGGGAAATCGGACCCGCACTCGCCACTGCTGCGGCAGCACCCATGCCATCGATGGGCGGATGCGACGGCGGCAACATCCCTGCAGACGGCGCGGCCTCGAACCGCACCGACTTCATGAATTCCAACAACGCCGGCTTCTGCGATGCGACCAATGCATCGTCACCCGACATTTTATAAAACCAGGCACTGCCATCGCGGTGTTGAATAACTCCGATGACCCGCATCGGATCGCCGCTGCCAGGATTGGTTCCCGCAATGTCGTAAAGCTCGGCCGGTTCCCCTGCAACCTCGACCTTCTCCGCCGTCTTTTTCAACGCGTCCTCGGCAAGAGGTTCAAGGCTGACCTGCCCGCGCCATCGATTTACGTTGGCGACATCGCCCCCAGCGCCGCCTCCGAGCGGCATCACGCTGACGTCGGCTTGCTTGCCATCCTTTTCGATCTTGAAAGACGCAACCCGCATCGAACCGAGCGGAGCCTCGCTCCAGCCGGCCGGCGTCGTGAACGCAAGCTTCGGCCGATGCATCATACCCATGCCCATATCCATCCCGGCAGGCATGGTGGCACCCGGTTCCGGATGGCCAGGTGGCAAGGCTCCCGTGGGCACGGACGTGGAGGACTGCTTCGGAACGACGGTAACTGTTGCCTCGTCGCGGCCGCATCCCGCAAGGCAGGAGACTGCAATGGAGAGCGTTAAGAAAGGGGCAAGCGAACGGAGCTGTTGTTTTTGCTTCATGGGCTGCTGTTGTTGTCGCGGACACACTAGCGCGTGGCGCATTCGCCGCACGTCATTCTTTGCCAATTGCGGAACATCTGTTGCATACACCATAGCAAAATCCGCACAGGGTGAAAGCAGAAGCACGCCAGGAGATCCTGGCGTGCTTGCCCGGCCAAATTGCCTCGGAATCGCCTAACCGACACTCATCCCGAGCAAAAATTCAATATTGCTGCCCGTTTTCTTCAATTTGTTCAGCATGAGCTCCATCGCCTCGACCGGCGGAACTCCGGTCAGCGCCCGCCGAAGAATGACAACCTTGTTGTACTCGTCCGGGTGATACAGCAGCTCTTCCTTGCGCGTTCCAGAGCGTTCAATGTTAATCGACGGAAAGATGCGCCGGTCGACAAGCGAACGATCCAGGTGGACTTCCATGTTTCCCGTGCCCTTGAACTCCTCGAAA
This sequence comes from Verrucomicrobiia bacterium, assembly GCA_035629175.1. Taxonomy (NCBI): domain Bacteria; kingdom Pseudomonadati; phylum Verrucomicrobiota; class Verrucomicrobiia; species Verrucomicrobiia bacterium. Next base: position 53,780 of record DASPIL010000011.1, read on the forward strand.
ATCACTTCATCCATGCGGGACCCGGTGTCGACGAGGGCGGTGGCGATAATCGTCAGCGATCCGCCTTCCTCAATATTTCGCGCCGCGCCGAAAAAGCGCTTCGGCTTGTGCAGCGCGTTGGCATCCACACCGCCCGATAGAATCTTTCCCGAATGCGGCTGCACGGTGTTGTAGGCGCGCGCGAGGCGGGTGATTGAATCCAGCAGGATCACAACGTCGCGCTTGTGCTCGACCATGCGTTTCGCCTTCTCAATCACCATTTCCGCCACCTGCACATGCCGCTCCGGCGGTTCATCGAAGGTCGAGCTGATCACTTCGGCGCCACGACAGGAACGTTCCATGTCAGTAACTTCTTCAGGACGCTCATCGATCAGCAAAATGAAAAGATACGCTTCCGGGTTGTTCTTCAGGATGGCATTCGCAAGTTTCTGCATCAGCACGGTCTTGCCCGTGCGCGGCGGGGCGACGATGAGTCCGCGCGAACCTTTGCCGATCGGGCAGACAAGGTCCAGAACGCGGGTCGAGAGTTCGTCGGAAGCCGTTTCGAGAAGGAACCGCTTGTTCGGAAACAACGGCGTCAGGTTATCAAAATGCGTCTTGTCCTTGGCCTTCTCAGGGTCCTCCTGATCCACGCCTTCGACTTTGAGAAGAGCGAAAAAACGCTCCTTGTCCTTCGGCGGCCGGATCTGGCCAGCGATCAGGTTCCCTGTTTGCAGATCAAAGCGGCGAATCTGCGACGGCGAGACGTAGATGTCCTCAGGGCACGGCAAATAATTAAAACTCTGCGACCGCAAAAAACCAAAACCTTCCGGCAGAACCTCGAGAACCCCTTCGGAGAACAGCACGCCGGCGCGCTCAGCGTTCTTCTGCAGGATCTGGAATATGACCTCGTGCTTTCGCATCGTGCCGAAATTCTCAACCCCCAGCTCGCGGGCCATGTTGTTCAGATCTGTCATCGACATCGCCTGCAGCTTCGCGATGTGCAACGAAGTCGCGATATGATCCTTGCCGGTCCCCTGCCCCTCGGTCTTCCGTGACGGCGGCTCGACGGCTTCGGAATCGCTGGTCTCGATTGGACGAGTGGGCGGCTGGAGTTCCGCGGGAGCGGCCGGGGCGTCATGGACTTCCACTGCAGCAGGTGCGGTCACGGTCTCTGTCGCAGGCATTTCAGCAAACGTCGCCTGTTGTGGCGTTCGCGCCTTTGATGCGCGTGGAGCTCTTGGCTTCTTCGTACTGGCTCTAGGCATAGGTCAAATCAAAATAAATTTCCAATTACTGAAAAAACAACAGGTGAAAACTGGGGCGTCACCAAAGCCCAGCGACGATTGGAGGCTCTATCGATTAGATCAAATTGGAGTGACTGCCAACCGCGGGATTTGCACCGTAAGGTCCCGAATTTCGTCAATAAGGCAAGGGGAACCTTGCAGTGAGTTCGCGGACACGTTGGCGCACTTTGGTGATGGTGTCAACATTCTTGATGTCCATCAGGACCTCGCTGATCATGTCGGCAATCGCCGCCATTTCCTGCTCCTTCATACCGCGCGTCGTGACCGCCGGCGTGCCCAGGCGAACGCCACTTGCCTGGAACGGGGATCGCGTTTCAAATGGAATGGTGTTCTTGTTGGTCGTGATTCCAGCCTCGTCGAGCGCGATCTGGCAATCCTTTCCAGTCAGGTTCTTGGCACCCACGTCAACAAGCATCAGATGGTTGTCGGTGCCGCCACTGATCAGGCGGAAACCGTTCTGCTTCATGCCTTCGGCCAGGGCCGCGGCATTGCGAACGATCTGTTTCTGGTATTCAACGAACGTTGGCTGCAACGCTTCCTGGAAACACACCGCCTTGGCGGCAATCACGTGCATCAATGGTCCGCCCTGGATTCCAGGGAAGGCCTGTGAGTCGATCTCCTTTGCGTACCGCTCGCGGCAAAGGATCAGTCCCCCACGCGGTCCCCGCAGAGTCTTGTGCGTTGTCGTCGTTACAAAATCGGCATGATCGATCGGGCTTGGATGAATACCCGCCGCCACCAAGCCCGCGATGTGCGCAATGTCAGCCAATAGCAGCGCCCCCACTTCACGGGCGATCTCGCCCATGCGCTTGAAATCAATGATCCGCGGATAAGCGCTGGCGCCGACAGTGATCATGCGCGGCTTGTGCTCACGAGCCATCCGGGCGAGCTGATCGTAATCGATGCGTTCATCCTCTTTGCGAACCCCATAGTGAACGATTTCGAAAAACTTGCCTGAGAAGTTGGCTTTGTTTCCATGCGTCAGATGTCCTCCGTGGCTGAGGTCCATGGTCAACATCTTGTCGCCGGGCTTCAGCATCGCAAAGTAGACGGCCATATTTGCGCCCGATCCGGAATGCGGCTGGACGTTCGCGTGTTCGGCTCCGAACAACTGCCGTGCGCGATCGATTGCGAGCTGCTCAACCACGTCCACATTCTCACATCCCCCGTACCAGCGCTTCCGCGGATATCCTTCCGCATACTTGTTTGTCAGCACTGAACCCTGGGCTTCCATCACCGCGGGACTTGTGAAGTTTTCGCTGGCAATCAGTTCGATGTTTTCCTGCTGCCGGACACGTTCGTGGTCGATGGCGCTGGCGATTTCGGGATCGACGGTTTTCAGTTTCAATTCGCGACGGATAAATGAGGTTTCCATTTTGCTGACGCGGCGCTCGTGACGGCCGCCTTCAAATTTTGATTCGAGAAACGTATCGACGATCCGTTCCGCCATGTCAGTTGGCGTTGTCTTCGCCGCAATGCAGACAACATTGGCATCATTGTGCTGGCGTGTAACGGCTGCCGTCTGTTCGTCTGAAACAAGGGCGGCACGAACACCCGGCACTTTGTTTGCCGCGATGCTCATGCCAATGCCGGTCGTGCAAATGAGAATGCCAAACTGCGCTCTCCCATTTGAAACAGCCTGGCTGACTGCATGCGCGTAATCCGGGTAATCCGTGGAATCCTTTGAATGCGTTCCAAAATCAGCAACGCTCAAACCGCGCTGTTCCAAATGCTTCCGTACGGCCTCTTTCAAGTCGAATCCAGCATGGTCAGCCCCAATCGCAACAGCCACTCCCTTCCCATCGATCGGAGCGTGCCCGCCGTGCTCGATAAACCGAAGCAGCGACACGATCCCCTGTTCAATTTGATCACGGCAATTCACGTAAACCTCATACGAACCGCCGATGGGATCGCTGATGTCCTTTTCAAACGTGTCGAGGGTTTCGTCGAATTCGCGAAGCAAAAACGTCTTCTCGGCCGCATTCGGATACAGGAGCATCACTGTGTCAACGTGGCTGTGGGTCATCCCGAAGATATAATCCGCCTGGTGCACCAACTCCGGCGTGAGCATCCGGCTGCGCTGGTTGGTGATGTCGATCCCAAGTTCCCTCGCGGCACGCACGGCATGGGCGCTGGGTGGCTGGCCTTCCATCGCCCCCAGGCCCGCCGACATCACGCGGTAACTGCCGCGTCCCTGGACCACGTGGCGAAAGATGCCTTCCGCCATTGGACTTCGGCAGACATTGCCCGTGCAAACAAAAAGAACCGTCTTCATCAAATTCGTGGGGGTTGAAATTGGGTGCGGGAAGCAGAATCGTCAACGGCGAAATCAAAGCCGCGACTGGCGCACCACAGCAAGTCCCTTTAGCAGGTCCAATGCCCTTGCGAGCGCGGGGTCGTTGACCACTGGGCGGTGTGGATTGGCGGAATTATTGTCGGATTGAGAGTTGCCCGGGCGCCCCGGCTGAGGAGTTTCCCCCGGCATTTCCGGCGCGTCGCTGCCACCCCCCCGGCGAATTCCGGCACGATGTTCGCGAACCAGTTCAGCCTCACCAAAACGCGTTCGCCGCGCTCCGGCCAATTGATTGGTGCCAACACCATTCGTCATCGCCCTCAAGCTGTCGGTGCGCGCGACCGAAAAGGCGTCGGCATAATATACCCGCTCTTCTTCTGCCGAGACCGTGACATCGATATCCGGCTTCACGCCGTTTGTTCCAATAAGGGTTCCGTTCGCGAGCGAAACCGGGTCCGCAGCCAGTCGTAACGTGCTGCCGTCCCTGAGCGGGTAGTCACGCACGATGAAACCGTGCCCGGCAGTCCTGTTTCCAAGGATCAGTCCGGCCCCGGTGGAACGCAGCACCGCTGCCAATGCCTCAGCCGCCCCGGAGGTATTGCGATTCACCAGGATTGCGAGCGGCAGCTGAATGGTATCGGTCTTGGCCGTGGAGGAAACCACTTCATCCGACCACTTCAACAATGGCTGCGCACCCGGAATGAACAGTTCCGCGCTCTTCCCCGCTGCCTCGTAATCCGTCCCACTCGTGTAGCGAAGGTCTATGACCACGCCCGTGAGCTTGATGGAAGAACTGTGCTGCTGGATCACCTTTTGCAGACTGGCTGGCAGCATGGAACTCACCGCGCCAATTCGCACATACGCGAGGTTGTCTTCAAAGACGCTCGAACGTGTAATGATTTCCGTTTCGGACGGCTGCGTGGCAGTGTTTGTGATCCACTGCGCGCGGGGGCTGAGTTCCGATACCAGCCCGCGGACTGCCGCGCGCTGCAACTCCGCATCATTCACGTTCGCGTTGGTGCGAATCAGCTGATACACCTCCGTAAAATCCGGCGCGTCGGCTGGCGCAGCACCTTTTGCAAGGGCCATTCCAGCCACGCAAAGGCAAATAAGAGAGGATATCCCGGTTCGTGTCATGACGCGCCCAAACTTGCGTTAGCGTAGTTTGAAAGTAAAGCGGGGAGGAACCGCGCCTGCGGCAGCAAAACCTCCCATCCCCATGGTTGCCGAAATCATTGCGGGCGAGGGCTCGCGACGCCCTCGAGAAACTTTTTGCGGCAATCAGGGCAAACCCCGTGAGTCACCGATGTGCGGGAGTTTTGGGCGATGTAGCGTTCGATCTGCTCCCAGTATCCCTGGTCATTCCGCACCTTCTTGCACCACGCGCAGAACGGCAGCAACCCGTCCAGCAAGTCAATGTGCGTCGTGAGCTGCCTCGTCCGCCGCAGCGTAGCCATTGCATCCGTGCTTTCTCCAAGCAAAACCGCCAGCACGCTGAACGTCACTTGATGCACGGCATCGGGCTTGAGCAGGCCACAGAACATGCCAAGCACCTGCGCCGAGAGCTTCAACGGCCGGAACACACAGCTGCTTGCAACGTTGTTGAATTCAGTGTTGAAAAACGTCGAATCGTCCTGCCGCAAGGCGCGCGCGAAACTGCCTGACTTTATCTCCTGCTCCACGATCCGCCAGAGAGTCACCTGTTCGCTGGCGGGAATTACCAGCGCGGGTTCAAAACTGAAATCTCCGGGATTTACCAGCCAGAATCCAAACGCGTGAAACAGCGCCAGCCCGCGGACATACTCGCCCGTTACATCCAGAATTCCGGCGGTATTTTCCTGCTCGTGCAGGTCCCGTCGAAAATGCTCCAGGGCAGCGAACAGCCCGAGCATCTCGCGATTTGCATCCAACGTTTTAAGACGCTCCAGGCCCGAGCGCATCAGGTCTGGATAAACAGATTGCGAATCGTCCCGTGTCATTGCCGGACACTCCTCAGGAAGACATCCTCCACGGCCGCAATCTGCTCGTCGATCCTCGCGACAAGGGACGGCAGCAATCCAGTGTGAAAGCGGATTTTCTGGCAGGCCTTGGCATTCAACGGCGGGACAAAACGCTCTCCCGACGCGCCGATCTCCAGGGCGTGCACCACGTAATCGGCGAGATGGACCGTCGAAGCCAGCTCAACCGCAATCTGCGCCATGAACGGCTGATGATGACAACCCACGGCTTCAACCAGCGTTCCCGGGTAGCGCCATTCCTTCAGCAGGACGGCTGCGATTTGCTGGTGATCAAAACCGAGAACGCGCGTCTCAGCATCGCGCAGCAAAACTCGCTCGCGCCCGTGCAGCGAGAACACTTTCTCGGCCCACGCCGGGGCCTCGCACAGCAACACCAGGCGGCCGATGTCATGCAGCATTCCGGCAACGAAATACTTGTCCATCCCCGGCAATTTCAGCTCGCTCGCCAGCAATCGGGCCGCGACTCCCACCGCGAGTGAATGCCGCCAGAACGACTTCATGCTGAGCCCCTCGGCAGAAACGCCCGCAAACCGCTCCACCACGCTGGATACCAGGATCAAATCCTCGACCTGCTGCACGCCGATAAGGCTGATCGCTTCCGTGACCGTTCCCACCCGGCTGGAAAATCCATAGAACGAGCTGTTCGCCAGCCGAAGAAGCCGGGCGGTGAGATCCGGATCCTTCTCAATGGCATCTCCCACGGTCACGAGGTTCGACTGGGGCGAATTCATTGCCGCCTCGATCTCTTCCAAAACTGGCCCGTAGGAGCCCAGCGAAGAAGGAATGCCTGCAATCAAATCGGCGACGCTGGGGGAAGTCATTGCTGGGGAATCATTTTTCGGGCATAACGCTGCAGAAGAATACGGCTGAGTTCCGTGAAGACTGGATCGTTGTCAGTGTCCCAAAAACGCTCGTGAATCTGCTGGTTCAATTGCGCGAGAACATCCGGATCGACGCGGGCGAGCGGGTCCGCTTCCTCAACAGCGCGGGAGTTTTGCACCTCAACTTCGTCAATCCCCCACGCTTGCAGAATCCCAATCTGGCGCTCCGTCAGCGCGCAACCGGCAGGAATGAGCAGGAGATCGTGAACGTTTTTCACGTCCGTTACGACGATCATACCTTCCTGCAGATTTGCTGTTGGGACGCGTGGCATTCAGCGTTTCTTTCAAAACGCGCCCATCTCTTACGTCACCCGACACAGCAGATCAATTGAAAATCAGCATGGTAACTCGCGGCGGCAAATTCTTGCCCGAGGGAAACGAAGCCCCTCCGGAAGGCGCACCTGAACCTGAAGCGATCAATCCGAACCGGCGCGCGAAACAGGTTGAACAATTCCAAAAACCTCCTGCAACTTTGCGGAGCTGGGCGGCTTGCCGAGGATGTCGAGCGCGCCCAATTCCATTGCTGCCTGGTGTTCCCTTTCCGCGAAGGAAGATGTCAGCATGACTACTGCAATGTTTCCAAAAGCCGGATGTTCCTTGAGCCATTGCAGGAATTCCAAGCCATTCATGTACGGCATGCGAATATCCAGCAGAATCAGATAAGGCAGAGGATACGCCTCACGATCCCCAAATTGTTCCTTTCCTTGCAGGTAGTCGATCGCCTCCTGTCCATTCGTCGCATTGTGCATCGGAGCCGCGATGCCCGCCTGACGCAACGCGCGTTCCACCAGAAACACGTCGTTCTGATCATCCTCCACCAGTAAAACCATAACAAACAAATTTATTTGGGCTGCCCGCGGATCCGAAGTGCCAACGTCCGTGTCAACCTTGCGTCCTGCGGGTCTGCCTCAGTTCCTAAACTGCTGCCCCGCACACTAGACGATTGAAGCCGTGATCGCAGTGGGGTTAAACCCGTTTTCGCTTTTGCGCTCGATGCAAGAAGATCCCCCAGTGGTCACTGGCAACGGATAATGCTACAGTCTCCGAGCAGCCCGGCTGCTTTAACAGCAACGAAAGGAAAAATATGGATACGCCGCTTGAAGGAATGAACGCAGGGAAAGCAGCTCTCGCGCGCGAACGCGTCACTGCTGATCTAAAAACCCTCGCCCGCGATGCCGAAGATTTGCTGAAAGCAACGGCAGGAGATCTGAGCGAGAAAGCCAAGGCCGCGCGCGCACGCCTCGGCGTGGCCCTGGAGCATGCAAAGGTGACCTGTGGCGAACTGCAGCAACAAACGCTCGCGGCCGCCAAGAAAACGGATGTGGTCATTCGCCAACACCCATACGAGACCATCGGCATAGCATTCGGTCTGGGCCTCCTCATTGGCGTCCTCGCGACGCGGAAGTAGCCGTCTTTCCGGCCACATCGGCAGAATATGCAAGCCGCGCTGGGTTGCTCGAAGCCCAGCGCCGGTCCGCTTGGCGTGCGGACATCAGCGCAGGAGGCGTTTCCCTGCCGTTACCCGCGTATTTTTTTGGCCAGTTCTGCCACGCGCTTGCCTTGTATGCGGCAGATCGTCAAATCTTCAGGTGCGGGCGCCAACTCACCTTTCGGACCCGCGATTGTCGTCGCGCCGTAAGGGGTTCCTCCCCTGGCCTCCGTGTGAATCATCCCGGGGCTCGAATACGGCACACCGACGATCACCATGCCCAGGTGAATTAACGGAATCATCATCGTGATGCACGTGGTCTCCTGGCCGCCGTGCGTCGATGCTGTTGAAGTAAATACCCCCGCTGGCTTGCCTTCCATTGCGCCTGATAACCATAGGCTGGCAGTTCCATCGATCAGCGCTTTCATCTGGGCGGTCATGTTCCCATAACGCGTCGGTGATCCGATCAAAAGTCCATCCGCATCGCGCAAGTCGTCCACCGTGCACACAGGAATGCTCTTCTGTTCCTTCCAAACCTTGGATGAATACCCTTCGCCAGATTCGAGCTCCTTCTCAATGTGCGGGAATTCGGGCGCGCGCCGAAAGACCGCTTCAATGCCTGCAACAGACTTGACGCCTTCTTCCACGGCTCGGGCGAGTTGCAGTGTGTGGCCGTAGGCGCTGTGATAGACGATGAGGACTTTCATAGTTTTAGAGATTAAGGTCGCTATTGCTGGTGGTTCTCACTGCCAGGCGTCGATTGCCAGGCAAGTGCGGAAAGCCGAATCCTGACGCGTCGAGTGCGGAACGCAAGCACGGGACCCGGCATTCTTTATGGCGCTGACCTTCGTCCCATCCTCAGGGAAACGCAACCGACTAAACCACGGCGGCCACCCGGACCCCAACTTCAAAAAAGATCCCGCTGCTCAGGCGGCGAAAGGCAATCCTCATCGTCGTTGCGTACATTGTTCACCCGTGAACAAACCTCAACGGCTTTCAGTTCCAACCCGGCCGGCTCACCCAGCAGAGCGCCGATGTCCGAATCAGTCGCATCGAGCCATCGATCACATTCCGAGAGGCCAAGGATCAGCGGCATTCGGGAATGGATCGTCGCCATGAAGCTATTGGCTGCGGTGGTCAGCAGAACGAACGTCTCCCGGCCCGCCGATTGGTCCGACGGCTCGGCCCAAAGACCTGCAAAGTAGAACGGTTCCTCACTTTGCAGGCCAATGCGCATTGGCCGCTTCTCCGTTCTCGAACCACGCCACTCATAAAAGGCGTCCGCAGGAACCAGGCATCGCCTGGATCGGATCGCCGCACTGAAGATCGCCTTTTCGTGAAGTGACTCCGCCTGCGCGTTGATGATGGGAGCCTTGGACCAGGCTGGCCGGAAACCCCAGATCATTTGTGAAGCCTCCAGCTTGCCTCCGACAACCCTGACAACCGTACATTCCTGTGTCGGTGCGATATTGAACCTGGGAACAAAGTTCAGTTCGAGCGTTTCAAATCGCGATTCGATCCGCAGCTGCTTCTTGGTCATCGAATACCGTCCGCACATGGCGGAAAGTTGCGACGGCTTCGGCGGTTGCGCAAGCGCGGGGTGACATGCGCCCGGACAGGAACGGGCATGGAAGGCGCCTTGCAGGAGGTCCTGTCAGGAAAAGCAAAATGATTTAAAAAAAAGCTGGAACCGATTTCCCCTTGGTGCATCATACGGTCGTTCCAAAAGCAATCTTGCAGACGAAGCGCAGTCCGTGGCTTCCGTGTCCTGCGGTGATCAGAAGGGACAGGGAGCCTGAACTGAAAGTTAACCGAACGCAGTTTATGAAGAAGACCCTACTTTCACTTTCGCTGGTCGGTTGCCTCATTTCCTCAGCACCCGCGGCCGTGTATCAATTCACCGCGCTGCTGACAGGAGGCAACGAAATTCCCGCCAACTCATCTCCTGGCGTCGGCTTCGCCCTCGTACATTATGATGACGTTGCCAGCACGATTGAGGTGCATGCGCTGTTTGCGGCCCTGCAGGGGACCACGACCGCAGCCCACATTCATGCGCCGACGGCGGCGCCCTTCAGCGGCACTGCTGGTGTCGCCACAACCACCCCGAGTTTTGCAGGCTTTCCTGCCGGGGTGACCAGCGGATCGTTTTCAAACACGCTGAGCTTGACCGCTTCAGGCACCTATAACCCTGCCTTCATCACGGCCAATGGCGGGACAGTGGCTGGCGCTGAATCAGCATTGGTGGCGGCTTTGTTTGCCGGCCGTTCCTACTTCAACGTCCACACGACCGCGTATCCTGGTGGTGAAATTCGTGGATTCTTCACTTTGGTTCCTGAGCCGAGCTCATTCGCGCTGATCGCGACGGGTGCTGCTGCGGTTGCCTATAAAGTCCGACGCAAGCAACGAAACGGCGCTTAGGACAGCGGCTCGATCATTTTCAGGCGCGAAGTGAAAGCTTCGCGCCTTTTCTTTGGTCCTCGTCAGATTGAAAGAATCCCACCCTGGCTGGCGTTGGTAACCAGCTTTTGATAACGGGCAAGCCAGCCTCCTGGATGCCGCGTGGTCGGTTGCCACTGCTTCTTTCGTTCACCCAATTCGGTTTCCGAAACGAGGATGTCCATCCGGCGATTCGGAAAATCGATCCGCAGCCGGTCCCCTTCCCGCAGCAGCCCAATGGGTCCGCCTTCAGCCGCCTCGGGTGATACGTGCCCAATGCAAGCTCCCGCAGTTCCGCCACTGAATCGGCCGTCGGTCACGAGCGCCACCTTGTCGCCCAATCCCATTCCCACAATGTAGCTTGTTGGCGAAAGCATCTCCTGCATTCCGGGGCCACCCCGCGGTCCTTCGTTCCGAATGATCACCACGTCGCCCGCCTTGACCTTGCCCGCTAAAATCCCGGAACACGCGTCGTCCTGGTTCTCGAAGATCACGCACGGACCTTCAAACACGAATTCGGGACCACAGTAGTCCTTGAATCCCTGGCTGATCCCCGCCGTCTTGACCACGCTGCCTTCGGGCGCCAGTTGGCCGTAGAGAATCGCGAGGCCGCCATCCGCCGTGTACGCCCTATCCGCGCTTCGAATGCAGTCATCCCCTTTGAACAGAAAGGAAGAGTCGTAGGGCATCAGGCCGCTCGAGCGAACCTTTGCGAGCTTGGCTGGATCGACAATAAAGTCAGCGCGGCTGATGCGCCCATTTTTGATTTTCCGAGCCCGCACCATTCCGTAAGGCGAGCGGGGGCCCTCCTTGGAATATTGCCACATTAAGAGAACAGGTTCTCCCCTCAGCTCACCCAACTCGGCCCGGACGAGGCCACGCGACTCCTCCAGCTTCTGCTGGATCGCCAGGCGCAACTGCTCGTGTCCTTCCAGCACCGCAGCATCTCCGAGCGTCACCCTGGCCTTGGTGTCGAACAGCGAAAGTTGACCCTCCACGTCGCCCGCATTCCAGGCTGCCGCATCGCGCCACAGCAGGATCGCAAGCGGATTTGCCGGATGAAAGAGCATCGGCTTCGGAACCAGGTTGCCGTTCGCGGTTCGCGCTGCGGCTCCCATTTTGTCATTGGGATCGACGACGATGGCTGATGATCCGGACAGGCGCACCGATTTCGCTTCTTCTGAGCATGTCTCTGAACGGATATCCCATTCGTCCACATTCGCCCCGAGCGTCTTTCCAGTGACCGTGATGCATTCGGTATTCAGCACGCCCATGCGTTTCAACTCGCCTAGAATTGTGTGAATACCACCCGCGCGATGCACATCCTGGACGTGATAATCGGACGAGGGCGACACCTTGCACAGGCACGGAATACGACGCGAAATGTCATCAATCCGCTTGATGTCGTAAGGGATTCCCGCTTCGCGAGCAATCGCCAGCGTATGCAGAATGGTGTTCGTTGACCCTCCCATCGCGACATCCAGCATGATGGCATTGTCGAATGCCTCAAGGGTCGCAATATCGCGAGGCTTGATGTCCTTCGAGACCAGTTCAACGATCGTTCTCGCCGCGCGCGCATAAAGGGCTTCACGCTCCTTAGACACGGCGAGGATGGTTCCATTTCCGGGAAGCGCGATGCCGAGCGCTTCGCACAGGCAGTTCATGGAATTTGCCGTGAACATCCCAGAGCACGACCCGCAGGTCGGACACGCGGATTGCTCCAGTTTAGTCAATTGTTCCTCAGTGATCCTCCCCGACTGCAACTCCCCCACGCCCTTGAATACAGATATCAGGTCGGATTTTCCTGAGGCCGGCTGCAGGTGCGCGACGAGGTCTGCGTGCGTGGCCTTTTGTTCCGCAATCCCCGCAGCCATCGGACCGCCACTGACAAATACGGTCGGAATATTGCAGCGCATGGCGCCCATGAGCATCCCTGGCACGATCTTGTCACAGTTCGGAATGCAGACCATCCCGTCGAAACAATGTGCGCGGATCACCGTCTCCACGCAGTCGGCGATCAATTCTCGGGACGGCAACGAATACAACATTCCGCCGTGGCCCATCGCAATTCCATCATCAACGCCGATCGTATTAAAAATAAACGGCACCCCGCCCGCCTCGCGCACCAGCCGTTTCACCAGCTGTCCAACTTCGTTCAAGTGGGCGTGTCCGGGAATCGCGTCAGTGTAGGAGTTGGCAATTGCAATGAACGGTTTGCTGAAATCGTCTTCCGATTCAATCGAACCTGTTGCTCGCAACAACGAGCGGTGTGGCGCCCGTTCAAAGCCTTTCTTGATGGTATCAGAACGCATAAAAATGACGGAACACAGTAAAGTGTAAGCCCCTGCCTTGTCACGAAACGAGTGACGTCTTGAGGAGAGCCGAACGTCCCTTTACATGGTTCTCGATCTTCGGCCCAAGCCCTCGTGGCGGCAGGCGTCCTTGCCTGCCGTGGAATTGGAGCTTCCAGCCCGGAGGAAGGAACCTCAAATGAAGTCGAGCGCCTCGGAAGGATCTGAGTGTCGCTCGTGCGTAACGGTTTTTCTCGGGCGGCAAGGATGCACGCCCTCTACGTCAGGCAAGATGCCTGACGCCACCCGCGTGCGGCTTCTTCGCTGCGGGCATTTTAGCGCTTCGAGAAGATTCTCCTCCTGCTTCCGCCAGAACCGAAAGATCGGGCTCGCACTGAAAAGGTCGGGCCGAGGATCTCTGGATCAAGGTTGGAAAGTCATGAAGACCCAGCGGAAATTATCGCCCTTGTCTTCAATGCCTCCGCCACCAGCCTGCCCATTCATCGTGCTCGTCCAGATGTTCTGTTGGTCGAACAGGCGTTTATCATTCTGGATGCGCACGTGTCCGTCACCGAACAGTGCGTCGAGGGCCAGCGCCTTCTTCACTCCACTGCGGTGCGGCACCATGTCCAATCGATAGAGAAGGTCGCTCGCCACTGCGAATTGAGCGCTCATTTCGGATGCCTTCTTTGCAGTCGCCGGGGGTGTGACGCTGCCACGGCTTGGAATCGCACGGGCAGACAGTTTACGGGCTCCTGATTGTGGCAAGTAGGAATAGCCGGTTCGAATGCGAGCATTGCCGTCCGTATAAATCGGCCAGCGCCCATTCACCGAGTAATTCTCGTAAGTCCGCGCCAGCATAAACGGCGTCGCGGCGCCCGCGCCCAACCCGTTGACGTCGTTGGCGCTCATGCAATAAAAGATTTTTCCGTTGGGAATCAGTTTGGTCTCAAAAAGATATCCCAGATTACGCACCTGGGCGGGCAGCGGAGGTTGGCCCATCGTTCCACCTTGATACGCATCATAGGTGGCGTCGGTGCCGGTTGTCGCTGTATCAGCCCAGCCGCACGGCGGAACTTGGTCGTTGAAATCTCCCGCATACATTGCAAGGCCAACGCCGATCTGCTTCAGGTGATTCGTGCAGGCGATTCGCTTTGCGCGTTCCTTTGCCGAAGAGAGCGCAGGCAAAAGCATGGCCGCGAGAATCGCGATGATCGCGATCACGACCAGCAACTCGATCAAAGTGAATGCGCGGGTCGATGAGGAACGGGGACGGCTGATGACGACATGCATAAATTACGGAAATAGGTTCGGCGTCGGTTCGGCTTAACCATGCGTTACCCACGCGCGTCAAGTCAAGGGAGCAACCATCACCATTTCAGGTGATTTCCCTATTCCCTCCCAGAGCACCGCAGAAGCCATTATCCCACCGAAATCGCAGCCCCGCCGTCTCGTGACGACCTGAAACAGGCATCCGCCACCTGCTGCGTCTTCAATGCCCACATCGGCCATTCGTCGTTCAGCCTGCCTGATGCCACGGCAGCCGAGAAGTTCCGGAACATGCGGGCGTCCTGTGCCATCGCAGGAATGGCGTCAACATCGCGAACGGGAACCAGCGTTTCATTGACGTCAACCACTGGCTCCGAGGCATTCGCCGCATGGACGAAGTCGGCAACGCGCAACGACCCGCGCGTGCCACTGATGTTCGCCCACTGTTGCTTTTCAACCAGGAATGAACAGTAAAACCCGGCCGAGGCCGTTTCATTGAAAATCAGCTCACCCGAGAAGTCGGTGGGCGCCGAGCCCGGGCTGATGCTGCTGCCGCGTTCCGACAGAATGCGTCCGGAGACCTCGCGCGGCAGCTGCCAGTTCATCGCCCAAAGCGAAAACCGAATGCAATACCAGCCCAAATCCCCGAGGCAACCCGTCGGCTCCAGCTCGCTGTGAATCCGGATGTTGTCGCGAAAGAAATCGTCCACTGCACAGAAGGCAAAAACTGACATGATCCGTTTCACGTCACCTGTCGTTGCTCCATCGTCGAGCCATTCCCGAATCCGTTGCATCCGTGGATTGTGCATGAACATGACGCCGTCCATGAACTGCACGTTGTGCTTGCGGCACGCCGCGATCATTTCTGCGAGGTCCTGGGAATTGAGAGCACAAGGCTTCTCGCAAAGGACATGCTTTCCCGCTGCCGCCGCGCGCAATACCCACTGCTTTCGAATTCCCGTGGGCAATGGAATGTAAATGGCTTCGACATCAGAACTCTCAATGACTTCCTCGTATGTGCTGCAAGGCCGGGGCGATGTCTCGAAAGGCATCGCGTCCTGACATTCTCGGATGAACGCGCGGCTGCGCTCCACGTCGCGGCTTCCCACCGCCGTCACAATCGAATTGCCGCTGTCGCGCAATGCGCGCCAGTTTTTACGCGCAATGCCAGCCGTACCCAGGATTCCCCAGCGAATTGTCGGTGCGATCATAATTCCTTCACGCGTTCAATGATGACGTCAGCAAGCGTCGATTCTGTGCCCACAGCCGATGCATACCAGACCAGCTTTCCGTTTCGCTCGGTCGGATTCCGCCAGGGCGGCTGTCCTGTTGCGATGCGGTCGCGCACAAGCCTCTCTGCTTCACCCAGCATGACTGGAATATCCTCCTCCGTGTGCATGCCATCGCTGATGAAAAACGGGACAACAACCATGTTGCGGGTTCCAGCCAGGGAGTAGCATTGATGAATGCGGGGTTCCTCTTCCATGAAAATGGAATGGACGGCTGCATACTCATTAAGGTTGCGAATCCGCTGGGCCTGTTCGTCGACCGAGCGCCGGGATTCATCGGATTGCGGCGTCCCATGCCCCGCAATGAAGAGCGTGATGTCCGGGGGTTTGGGTGCGCGCGGAAAAGGAAACTGCGCCACAACGCCCCGCGCCCTGGCGAGCAGCACCTGGGTGAGGCTGGAATGGGTTCCAACAGGTCTGCAGTAATGAATCGTTCGCCTGCCATCCGAGCGCGTTCGCGAGGCGGGGTCTGCGCCAAGCGAAAATCCGAGGGATTGAGGAATGACCTGTTCGCTAAAGTAACCCTCGCTGATGAATAGCGGCACAATGAAAACGCGCGGCGTGGTGATGCCTTGCAGGACCGTTGCGATCTTAGGCTCCTGTTTCCAGAAGCCCTCGCGCACCTCATGAAAAATCCGCCGCCTGCGGATTTCCGCCGCGTGCTGAAATACCGGCTTTTCTGAAGCCCGATTTTGCGTGGACCCGTGCCCGATCAGCAACAGGGCGGCATCAGAGTAATCGTCGCTCAACACGCGCCATGCTTAGCGCACCGGCCATCGAATCGCAACACGGCAACTCCGCGCGGATGCACACTGACACTGCTCCAGTTTCCGCACAAGGAGTGCGGAAATGCCCCCGCTCCGCGCGACTCAGGAACCTTTGTCGAGCTTCGCCAGCAGGTCGTCGTTCACTTTGTGCTTCTTCAGCGCGGCGGTCAGAGTTTCCATGGCTTCCACTGGATTCAAGTCGACCATGGTTCGCCGCAGCTTGCGAATCGCCTCAATCTGCTTGGGCGGGAACAGCTTCTCTTCCTTGCGCGTGCCGCTTTTCGGAATGTCGATCGCGGGAAAGAGCCGGCGGTCGGAGAGTTTGCGGTCGAGGATCAACTCCATGTTGCCCGTGCCTTTGAACTCCTGGAAAATCAATTCGTCCATCCGTGACCCCGTATCCACCAGGGCGGTCGCAATGATGGTGAGCGAACCGCCGTCTTCAATTTTGCGGGCGGATGCAAACATCTTGCGCGGAATTTCTAGCGCGCGCGCATCAACACCACCCGTCATCGTGCGTCCGCTGCCGCCATGCACGCTGTTGTAGGCGCGGGCCACGCGGGTCAGCGAATCCAGCAGCACAAATACGTCCTTGCCTGATTCCACCATGCGCCTGCAGCGTTCAATCATAAAACGCGAGAGCCGCACGTGTGTCTCGAGATCCTGGTCGTTCGAGGACGCGACCACTTCCGCCTTAACGGAGCGCTGAAAATCGGTGACTTCCTCGGGACGTTCGTCAATCAGCAGGACCATCACATGCACTTCGGGATGGTTTTCCGTCACGGAATTGGCGATCTGCTTCAGGATGGTTGTCTTCCCCGTGCGGGGCGGAGCAACAATCAAGCCGCGTGTGCCCTTTCCAATCGGGGTCACCAGATCAATCACCCGTGCTTCAATCAGGTCGGGCGAAGTTTCCAGGCGGAACTTTTCGATGGGATCGATGGTCGTTAAATTTTCGAAACGGACGGCGCGAGTGTATTCCTCGAACGCCATGTCGTTCACCCGTTCGACCGCCTTCAACTGGGGGCTGGTCCCGCGATGCGGCGGCTGGGTAGGCCCGACAATATGACTCCCCTCGCGAAGGAAATTGCGCTTGATCGTGTCGGGAGTGACGAAGATGTCCGTCGGTTTGGGATGAAAATGGTTTTGTGCGGTGCGGAGGAACCCGAAACCTTTTTCCGAGATTTCCAGATAACCGGAACCCAGTTCCGTACCGTTGTTCTTATCAGTGCTCATACTACGTTTTTAGGCTGTGTCGAAGGTTTCGAGAACGCCCCGAAAGTGCTTGAACTTTGAATATTTGGGAAGCTGCCGCGTGGACGTTTTATCAGGATTAACCTCGCCGCACGCTGCTATCAGACCTTCGACTCGCTACTACTTACGAGCATTTGTTCCGGGGCGCAACAAGTATTTTGAAAATGCGTTTCGAACGCTTCAGCAGAGCGCCGAACGCGCCCTGCGTCGATGTTTACCGCGTGGCTGAAATATTGATTGTTCCAGTCCGCAATCCGGGCGCTGAAGCCGTGAGTTGGATTCTCCCGCCATCGGTTGCCTTCACATACGCGACGCAACGCCCTTGCAATGCCTGGCGCTCGCCCGCCTGAAAGGGTTCGTGGCTTGCATTGTCGCCGTTGTCCACAGCCGCAACGACGCCCGGACCTTTCAAGCTGAACGTCAGCGTGTCAGCGGCAGTAGGTATCATCACTCCGTTTTCATCCACAACAGTCACCACCACCATCGCCACATCGTCCCATGAGGGCGAGATGCGGTTCCGATCGGCGGTCAGCAGCAGCTTTGCCGGTTTGCCAGCAGTGCGCAATTCATGCGACGCCACAATCTTCCGGTCGTTGCGCCCGATCGCTTTCAACGTTCCAGGCGCGTAAGGCACGGTCCAGGTTCGCTGCGAATCGTCTCGCGGCTTGGGCTTCGATCCCAGACTCTTTCCGTTCAACACAAGTTCCACCTCGGCGCAATTGCTGAAAACCTCAACGCTCTCGTCGTGAGCCTCGGCATTCCGCGGTGTCCAGTCAGCGAACAACACCTGTGGCCGGCGCAGATCGGCGCTTTCGTATCCGGGATCGGTGACCGCGAGTTCGTCGCGCCCGATTCGCCGCACCGCACGCACCATCGGCTTTTCGCTCCACCAGCTCTGTCGTTGAAACGCCAGTGGACGAGCATGCCCCGTGCGATCGAGCAATCCCGACCCGAATCCCACGCGCGGCCATCGACGCGCCTCGCCAAGGTAATCGATGCCCGTCCAAAGAAACTGCCCCGCGTGTTGTGGATGATCGCGGCACGCAAGCCAGATTCGCAATTCATGCCCCTGCTCCGTTCCAATAATCTTGCGTCCGGCCTTCGCGCGATGCGCCGCAAGCAGTTCGATGTCCCTATAGTTCGTGCCAATGACATCCAGCATGTCGGCCAGTCCGTTGGTGTAATCGCCGCTGACATTCGGGCGAAAGAGCGCCTGCGTCACCGGCCTTGTCGGGTCGTTCTCCTTGCAAACCTGAACCAGCCCGCTGGCGATTTCCTTCGCCTGCGCCTGCCTTGGCGTGTCGTGGATTTCGTTTCCGATGCTGTAGAGGATGACGCTGGGATGGTTTCGATCGCGGCGGATTGTGTCGCGCTGGTCAGTGTGTGCCCATTCGCGGAAGAATTGATGATATCCGTAGCGTGTCTTTCCAACCGTCCAGCAGTCGAAGAATTCGTTCATCACAAGAAAGCCCATTCGATCGCAGAGATCCAGGAACTCAGGCGCCACGGGATTGTGAGCGGTGCGAACGGCGTTGGCGCCCAATTCGCGCAAGGCTTGCAACCGGCTTTCCCACACCGCGAGTGGCACCGCGGCGCCGAATGCGCCGCCGTCGTGATGCACGCAAACGCCGTTGATCTTGAAGTTTTTCCCGTTCAACCAAAACCCGGTGTCGGTGTTGAATTCAAAAGTGCGGATCCCAAAGCGCGTCGCTTCCTCATCCAGAACTTTGGAACCTTCGCGGACTTCAATCACCGCCTGATAGAGCTCGGGGTCTTCAAGCGACCACAGCTGCGGACGCGTCACCGCGATCTCCTGCTCGAACGCGGCTGCTGCTCCCGGCGCGATCGTCTGCGATGGTGTTTCCGCCTGGCCCACAGCGCGCCCACGGCTGTTTCTCAAAGCGATCCGCAGCGACACCTCTTTTGAACTGTCAGAACTGTTCGTGACGCTCGTCTGCACGCGTACCACAGCACCATCGGGGCTCACCCGCGGCGTGGTCACAAATGTTGTCCACTGAGGGATGTGCAAGGGATCCGTGATTACCACGCGCACATGTCTGTAGATCCCTGCCCCTGTGTACCATCGTGAGGAAGGCTGCTGCGAGGTATCCGCGCGAACCGCAATCACGTTGTCCGCCCCAGGAATCACATGCGGAGTTAGATCGTATTTGAAACTCACGTATCCGTTTGGCCGATGGCCAAGGTGCTTGCCGTTGATCCAGACATCGCTGTTCTGCATGACGCCGTCGAACTCAATCCACACGACGCGGCCCGCGTCGTTTGAATTCACAGAGAATGTTTTGCGATACCAGCTGATGCCGGATGGCAGAAATCCCCCGGATCCGCCCGTTCGATTGGTTTGCGCGAAGGGTCCTTCTATGCTCCAGTCGTGCGGAACATCGACGCGCCGCCAGTTCAGGTCGTCAAAGGCGCGGGCCTCGGGGCCTTCAGCATTGCCTTTCAGGAAACGCCAATCAGCATCAAACGACAGAACTCGGCGCGACGCGGCTTCGGTCAACGACGTGAAGCACAACACTGCAACCGCAAGAAGTTTCAATGTGTTCATTCGGCAAAAGGACGACCATTACGTTGCAGTTTAACGGCGGCTTCGAATGCGCACTGTCGCGGCTTCCAACCCGTCCGCTGTGGCTTTGACCGTGATTGTTCCGGATTCCCCCGGCTTCGTTCGAACGATTGCGAGAGCCATGCCATTAAACGCATTGCGCTCAACGGATTGAAACGATTCGAAATCAATCGGGCTGCCGTTGTCCGTCGCAATCAACTCGCCCGGCCCTTCAATCTCAAAACGAATCCGGTTCTTCGCGCGCGGAACCATCCCGCCTCTGCGATCCGCGACCAGCGCCGTTACAAACGCAAGATCCCGGCCATCGGCGCGAATCCGGCGTCGATCCGCTTCGAGCGTCACCTGCGATGCCTCACCCGCAGTTTTGACTTCCGCGGTGGCCCAACGTTTGCCGCCCTTATACGCGACGACGCGAACTTCACCCGGCTGATAAACGACGTCGTCCCAACGGAGGCGATACGTGAATTGCCCCTTCTTCTTCCGACCCTGGGACTTGCCATTTAGAAACAGTTCGGCCTCGTCGCCCGACGTGTAGACGTGAATGGGCGTCACCTGCCCCACCCGGTCGGGCCAGTTCCAATGCGGGAGAATATGCGCCATCGGCAGTTCTGGGCGCCAGCGAGCCTGGTAGATGTAAAAGCGATCCTTCTTGAATCCCGCAAGATCAATGATGCCGAAGTAGGAGCTGCGTGAGGGCACTCGAATTCGCCCAATCTCGCGCAGTTCCTGTTCAGCGCGGGCTTTGTCCGCCGGGTCAGTGTAGTTAAGGAGGTTGCTCAAATCCGCGTTGTAGGGCGTCGGCTCTCCCAGATAATCAAAACCCGTCCAGACGAACTCGCCCGCGACAAACGGAAACTCATCCTGCCCCTGAAACTCCTGGTCGGGCGGCATTGCCCAGCGAGGCGCGTAAAGGTCGTAGGAACTCACGTGGAAATCCGCCATCCCCTTGGATTTGTCGTCGCTGACAGGGAAAAAATACTCGCCGCGAGAACTGACGCACGACGCGGTTTCGCTGCCGTACAGCGGGATCCCAGGATTCGCCGCGCGGAACTTCCCGTATTCCTGCGGCTTGTAGTTGTAGCCAAAGACGTCGAGGGTTTTTTGGAACCCGTTGTAACCGGCGCCAATGTTATTGCAACCAACCGTCACGGGACGAGTCGGATCTTCCTGGTGCGAAATATCGGTCAGCCAGCGCGAGATCGAATGAAGGTTCGTGTTCCCCTGCTCCGGAATTTCATTGCCCGTGCTCCACATCACGACACAGGGATGATTCCGATCGCGCCGCACTAACGCACGCATATCCTTTTCCGCCCAGTCGCGGAAGATGAGCGCGTAACCGTTGCGCTTCTTGGGCCGCGACCAAGTGTCGCTGAATTCATCGATGACCACGAAACCCATGCGATCGCACAGCTCAAGCAATTCAGGAGCGGGCGGGTTGTGGCTGGTGCGGATCGCGTTGCACCCCATTTCCTGCAGCAGTTCCAGCTGCCGTTCCAAAGCGCGCGTGTTCAACGCGGCGCCAAGCGCGCCCAGGTCATGATGATTGCAAACGCCATTGAGTGGAACGCGTTTGCCATTCAACAGAAAGCCGTTGGCGACAGTAAACTCGAACGTGCGAATGCCGAACGGAGTTTCGTATCGATCCACCACCCGGCCATCCCGCTCAATGGAAGTGACCGCGACGTAACGGTTTGGCTTGGAAATGCTCCAAAGCCGCGGCGACTTGACTGGGATCTGCATCGTGGTCTTGCCCGTTCCGCCTGCGGGAGTTTCGATGCTCAACATGCCTGCATCCCCCGCGGCGCGGCCCCGGTCCCCTTCTGCATCCAGTTCGAAGATTTGATTCTTCACAAAGACTCGCGCATCGGCCGTCGACGCATTCCTGACCTGCACATCGATCTTCACCGTCGCCGCACTGGCAGTCACAACGGGCGTGGTGACAAATGTTCCCCATTGATCCACGTGCACGGGCGCAGTTCGTTCGAGCCACACATTGCGATAAATGCCGCCGCCTGGATACCAGCGGGACGATTCCTCAGGGTTATCGAGTCGGATGGCGATGACATTGTTCCCGCCAGCGCGAATGTGCGGCGTCAGGTCCACGCGCCACGAAGCGTAACCGTACGGCCAGCCACCGGCGTATTGGCCGTTGACCCAGACGTTCGCAAACGACATTGCGCCGTCGACATGCAGGTAAAACTGCCTGCCGCGATCGGCTGCGGGCACGGTGAATTGCTTGCGATACCAGGCAACACCCCACCAGGGTAATTTGCCGGTTTCGCCCGGATGCTCCTGCTTGAACGGACCTTCAATTCCCCAGTCGTGCGGAAGATTTAACTTTCGCCAGGCCGAATCGTCGTAATCAGGCTGGGTGTAGGAAACGTCCGCACCTGGGTTTCCTTCGGGTCGAACCGCGGCGGCATTGGTGCTCAGCTCACCGCCCGTCGCCATCATCCAAGGGCGAATCGCGGCATAGGAGAGGTTCGTTCCGGCGCCTTCAGGATCGCCCTGGATGAAGCGCCAGTTTGAGTTGAACAGGAGCTTCTCACGCAACGGCGCGTCGTCGGCCGCAAGACACGTAAAAAGTGAAATCCAGACTGTGACTGCAAGAAGACCCACCCGCCTGACCCGGTTGCATTTCATGTTGATTCCTAGTCGTTGTGATTCTGCATGCGGTTACACGAACCGCCTTCAGCCCGCAACAAGCTCAAAGATCGCGCGCAAACGCAACCGCCAAAATGGGTGAATGCGTTTGGCGAACGCAGCGCGCCTCCGAGTCCACTGTATAATCCTCCGCTCGCCGGCGACGCAGGAGCGGGAGAGGGGCCGGGGGAGAGGGTGCTCTGATATCGCCCTGCGCGCGCCCTCGTTTGTAAGGTCATAAGCTTCTCCTCTCCTTAACCCTCTCCTCCATTCCGAATGGAAGAGAGGGAGTCGGAATGGGACTGCACGGGCATGCGTCTGGGCGCTCTGCCGTATCGCCCGTCCTCCGTAGCAGCCACTGCAAAGAGTAAACAGGTTTCCAACCTGCACGCGCAATTCACACCCAGCCGGCTTGGAAGCATGCCGATACGCAAGTTCTCAAACTGCGCTACGTTGAGATGTACTGTTGAGCGCCGACGGTTTAGAGAATAACTATGCGCATGCAAAAAAACCTGCTGACGTTTGTGGAGGACATCTACGAGGATCTCGAGTTGTGGTATCCCAAGCTGCGGCTCGAGGAAGCCGGTTTCCCAACTCGCGTCGCCGCACCCGAGTTGAAAACCTATTCCGGCAAACATGGCTACCCCGCGAAAGCGGACATTCTCCTCAGCGATTGTGAAAGCCGCGACTTCGCCGGCCTGTTGATTCCCGGCGGGTTCATGCCCGACAAACTGCGCCGCGACGCAAAGGTTCTTTCGCTAACACGCGAATTCTTTGAACAGGGCAAGCTCGTCGCCTTCATCTGCCATGGCGGCTGGATCCCCATTTCTGCAAAGATCCTGCGCGGCAAACGTGTCACGGGTTCGCGCGGGATCAAGGACGACCTGGAAAATGCCGGCGGCATCTGGGTGGATGAAGCGGTGGTCATCGATGGCAACCTCATTTCAAGTCGCACACCAAATGACCTTGCGCCATTCGCAAAGGCCATGGTCGATTTTCTTTCGGCACGCTAAGCCATGTCGTCACATCGCAATCTCGGCTCGCATACCGATCCCACGTTCAAATCGAAGCCACGGCCCACGGGCGAAGTGATCCGCCGCGTCAGCGTCTACCTTCGGCCGTATCTTTGGATGGTGGTTGGCACCGTGGGGTTCGCCATTCTTTCACTCGCTGCAGGTTTTCTGTATCCAAAACTCACACGTGTGATCATCGACGACGTGATCACCAAAGGCCGGCGCGAACTGCTCACTCCCGTTGCGCTTGGTCTGCTGGCCGCCTTCCTGTTTCGCGAAATCTTCAACAGCATCCGCATTCGCATCAACAACACGCTGGAACAGAACGTCATTTACGACATGCGCCGCCAGGTATATGGGCGGTTGCAGCGGCTGCCGGTGCCGTGGTTCGACCAGCGCGCCTCGGGCGATCTCATGACGCGCATTATCGAGGACGTCAACAATGTTGAGCGGTTGCTCATCGATGGCGTGGAACAGGGAACGGTCGCAGTCCTCAGCATCGTCGGAGCAATGGTGTTCATGGTGATGGCGAGCCCAACGCTAGCGCTGGTGTCGCTCGTTCCTGTGCCGTTTCTGATCGGCGGCGCGCTTTGGTACACATTGACGGCCCACACGCGCTATCGGCTTCAGCGCGAGGCCTCGAGCGCCATGAATGCCCTGCTCATGGACAACCTTCAGGGCATGCGGCAGATCAAGGCGTTTGGACGCCAGACCCATGAGGATTCACGTTTTGAACAACGCGCAAACGAGTTGCGCACGGGGACGCTCGTCGTCATGCGCGCCTGGGCGTACTACGGGCCGGCAATGCAATTCGTCGGCGCGCTCGGGATCGGCCTTGTCCTGTGGGTCGGCGGCTCGCAGGTGATCAATGGCCGGATGGAAGTCGGCGAACTCGTGGCGTTCATGCTCTATGCGGGCATGTTCTTTTATGAACCCATCGGCCGCCTGCACGGATTGAACCAGATGTTGCAATCCGCACGCGCCGCCGCTGCACGCGTCTTTGATATTCTCGACACCCAGGAGGAACGCAGCGACCGCACGGGCCGCCTCAAGCAACCCGTTCGCGGCGACATTCGTTATGAGAGCGTTGCGTTCAGTTACGGTGAAAACCGCATTGTCCTCCGCGATGTCAGCCTCCAGGCGAAACCCGGCGAGATGATTGCCCTCGTCGGCCCCACGGGCGCAGGCAAGTCGACGCTCGTGAACCTGCTGCCCGCATTCTACGAACCCACTGCAGGACGCATCCTGATCGATGGCCAAAACATCAGCAACATCGCGCTGGCCGGCCTTCGCGAGCACATCAGCGTCGTGAGCCAGGAAGCGTTCCTGTTCAACGGCACCATTCGCGAGAACATCCTCTACGGGCGGCTCGACGCGAAGGACGATGAATTGATCGCTGCGGCAAAGGCTGCCAATTGTCATGAGTTCATCTCGCGATTGCCACAAGGCTACGACTCTCACGTGGGAGAACGCGGCGTGAAGTTGAGCGTCGGAGAAAAGCAGCGTGTCAGTATCGCCCGCGCTCTGTTGAAGAACGCACCGATTTTGATTCTCGACGAAGCGACGGCGAGCGTGGACACGGCCACTGAGAAATTAATCCAGGAGGCCCTCGAACGGCTCATGGCGAACCGCACGAGCTTCGTCATTGCCCATCGCCTAAGCACGATTCGCCGCGCGGATCAGATCCTCGTGCTGAGGCAGGGCCAGGTTGTGGAACGCGGAACACACGAGCAACTGCTGGCGAAGGATGGGTTATATGCACGCCTTGCACGCATTCAAGGAACCACCTTTATTGAGGAAAGTTTTGAAAAATTGGAACCCGCGCCGGAAGTGGACGCTGCGGAACCAATGCTGAAAACCGAACGCGAACAGTAGAGACCACAGCGGAGTAGAAGGCGCTTCAACACGTCACGCTTAACTATGCCACAGGTTGGAAAATTCCTGGTCATTGCGGGCCTCATCCTTGCGGCCGTGGGCGCGCTCTTATGGATGGGATTCGGCAAGGGTTGGTTAGGCCGCCTGCCAGGAGACATCCAGGTCAGCCGCGGGAATTTCAGCTTCTATTTCCCAGTCGTGACCTGCCTTCTGATCAGCATCGTGTTGACGCTGTTGATGTGGATCTTCCGAAGATGAACGCGAACGCGTTCAGGCGGCGATCAAGCGGCGAAGCTTCGCAATGTTCCGCTCGATCCGAATGACGTAATCATTGGGACCGTCGGGATACGGATCATTCAGGAAGCGGTAAACACCCTGGAAATCCTCACGCAGCTTCACCTGTGCAAAGCCTTCCCAAAACGTTGGAGTCCTGCGCATCAGGTCCTCCACACTGTCATAGGCGAGACGGCTTCCCTGCGGCCCCGCCGCTGCCGCAGCCTCGGTAAACTCCTGATACAATTCAGGAAGCCGTTCCACGTAATCGTCCGCCGCCATCTGTCCCATCAGGTCAGCCGTTCCCAGCGCATATCCCAGGCGCCGTTCCAGTTCGCTCCGAAACGGCAGCGCATTCAAATCGTCGGTGAACCCGGTGCATTGGATCATGCTTTGCACCGCCCGAATCTGGTCGGGATTGAACCCGCGTTCCGTCAGAAAGCCGTTCGCGAATTCCGCGCTCCGCTTCACATGGATCAGCGTGTACTTCGCGCCCGTTCCTTCCGTGTCTCCCTTCCGCTTCAGGTAGCCGCTGTCGTGAAGCAGGATCGCGAGCAGCGCCAGCTCCACCACCTCGCGATTCAGCGCCGGCGCCGCGCCAGCCCGATGCCAGCCCCGCAACAGGCGGGCCATGCAAAGCGTCCCCTGCAGCGTGTGCTCAAGGTCGTGGTAGGGAACATCAATCGGAAGGTAATCGCAGTAACGGCCCGCAAAACACTCAGTGACCCACCCGAAAACGCGCGAAACAAAATCGGGATCACCTTCTGGAACAATGGCCAGGTAGGCCAATTGAACTTCCTTCGCAACGGCTGTCGGATCTTTCGTGACAACGGCCGGATACATCGGGCGCCAATCTAGTGTGAAGTCCACCCGTTTGCACGCGGATAATCATCGCCGAAAAAGTCTGTCCATCCACCCCCCCAAATCCGTCCGCAGCACCCGGCCGAATTGCCCCCGATTCGCAAACTTTGAACTTTGAACTTCAAATCCCGAACTCTACCTTCCCGCCCATGGCAGCCGCTGAAATTGACGTTAAATATGTCGCGCATCTCGCGCGCATCGCCCTGTCGCCCGACGAGGAAGAACAGCTCTCCTCCCAGCTGGGGAACATCCTCAGTTACATAGAACAACTGAAGGAGGTCGATGTTTCCTCCGTGGAGCCCACTGCCCATGCATTTCCGATCGTGAACGTCACGCGTCCCGACGAACCCCGCCCCTGCCTGCCCAATGAAGAAGCATTGCGCAACGCTCCAGCCCAGGCCAGTGGGCAGTTCATTGTCCCGCGAATCGTTGAGTAACCCTGATTGGAACGATGCTGAACCAATTCACCATTTCCGAACTCACCGCACGGCTTGGGCGCCGCGACATTTCCGCGCGCGAAATCACGCAGGCGTGCCTCCAGCAAATCCAGAAGGTTGACCGCGAGGTCCACGCGTTTCTCAGCTGGAATGAACGCGATGCGCTCGCACAGGCGGATGCAGCCGACCAGCAGATCGCAGCCGGCGCCAGCATCGTGGAAAAACCGTTGCTCGGGATCCCGATCGCGATGAAGGACGTCATCGCGGTCAAGGGCCACCCGCTGAATTGCGGATCCAAACTGCTGGGAAACTTCGTGTCGCCCTACGATGCCACCGTCGTCCAAAAGCTCAAAGCCGCGGGCGCGATTGTTTTCGGCCGTCTCAATATGGACGAGTTCGCGATGGGCAGCTCGACCGAGAATTCCGCGTTCGGGTTGACGCGAAATCCGTGGGATACTTCCCGTATTCCCGGCGGCTCTTCAGGCGGTTCAGCCGCTGCCGTCGCGGCAAATGAAGCGATTGCCACGCTCGGTTCCGACACAGGTGGATCGATTCGCCAGCCGGCTGCGCTTTGCGGCTGCGTTGGCTTGAAACCGACCTACGGCCGCGTATCGCGATACGGCCTCGTCGCATTTGCGTCGTCACTCGACCAGATTGGGCCGTTCACAAAAGACGTTCGCGATTCCGCGACCCTGCTTGAAGTTTTGAGCGGACTCGATAAATCCGATTCGACCAGCGTGCCTCAACCCGTGCCGCATTACGCATCTGCGTTGAACGGACAAATCAAGGGCCTGCGGATTGGCATTGCCAGAGAATTCATGGTGGGCGGGTTGGATCCGGAAGTGAAGGCAGCCGTGGACGCGGCGCTGAAGCAATTGGAACAACTTGGCGCTGAACTCGTAGAAGTTTCCCTGCCCCACACGCAATACGCTGTCGCGACATATTACATCATCGCAACCGCGGAAGCGTCTGCGAACCTAGCCCGCTTCGACGGCGTGCGTTATTGCGCGCGAGTGAATGGCGCCGATCCGATTGAGATGTATGCGAAAACCCGTGGCGCGGGATTCGGTCCTGAAGTGAAACGGCGGATCATTTTGGGAACCTACGTGCTGAGCAGCGGATACTACGATGCCTATTATCTGCGCGCCCAGAAAGTCCGCACTCTGATTCGCAACGATTTCTTGAAGGCGTTTGAGACGGTGGATGCAATTGTGACACCCACAACGCCGACTGCAGCATTCAAGGCAGGCGAGAAATCGGGCGATCCGCTGCAGATG
Organism: Verrucomicrobiia bacterium; assembly: GCA_035629175.1. NCBI lineage: Bacteria > Pseudomonadati > Verrucomicrobiota > Verrucomicrobiia > Verrucomicrobiia bacterium. Next base: position 81,956 of record DASPIL010000011.1, read on the forward strand.
TATCTGTCCGACATTTTCACGATCTCATGCAATCTCGCAGGCATTTGCGGCATCAGCATTCCCTGCGGGTTCACGCGGTCGCCGAAGTTGCCAATCGGGCTTCAACTCCTGGGAAAACCTTTCGGCGAGGAAACGATCCTCAAGCTGGCGCACGCCTACGAACAGGCCACGCCCTGGCACAAGGAACGCGCGCCACTGGCATAGGTATCCTCTATTCGGCAGAACAGCGCGTCGTTCGGAGCTCGCCCTCGTTATGTCGTCACTCTCATTTCAGCCAAGAATAATGCTTCGATAAGAAATTCCGACACGACCGGCGGTTGCCGGCGCAAGCATGTTCCGAAAGCCGCCGCACCTGCTCGGTGAAATCAGTGGGCGCTGCACCCAATTCGATGAGATGCGCAATGCATGTCGCCACGTCAAAGGCGGCCCAGTTGGTGAAATCAGCGTCTTCCCACAGTGAAGGGTGCGACCACAGTGTCGCGAGATGTCTGCGTAGTGTGGCGTCTGCGTTCGGGTGCTTTGTATGGGAAATCGCCTGGCAGATGTTAGAACTGTGCTTAAGCTCCCCGCCGCTTAAGGCGCGAACAAGAGTACCGAAGGCCTCGTCACGGGGAAGCTGTGAGGCGACACTCAAGGCGATGCCAGACCAGTGCTCGGGCTTGCCATGCTGCATGATGAAACGCAGCATTTCAGGAAAATCGAGCTGTTCGTGCAACCAACTGCACGACTGGCAGAAATCAATGCGGATGTCGTCTGTCCAACTCGGCCACTCCTGCTGAAGCTCGGATGCAGTAATGGATGCCGAACCATCCATAAAGCGAGAAATCTCGGCTCCCATCTTGCGCTCTTGCGAATGATAGCTGCGCGAAAACGGACGCTCGGAGCGCAGCGCCAGTCGCATGCCATCCATGATCACTGCCTTCGGGTATTCGTCTCCGTATAGCCTTTTAAGATCGGACATTTTCATGGCGGGCAACATGGTCCAGCGCTTCAACTGAGCAGGTGGTGCAACTTCTCCGACTGCTCGTAAACCACCAACGAACCAACGGTATAAACAGCATGCGCCCGCCACTTTTTCAAGGCATCTGGTGAGCGCTTCGTGAAAATGTAGCAACCATTTTCGGCGCGAGAATCCGAAAGTAAAGACAAACGGTTTTTACGCGAATTACGCTCATTCTCGCGAATGTTCCAGCCGGACTTCGTTTGCTTCGTACTGCTATCCCACAGCGTAATTTTTTTTGCGACATTTTAAGTGCCGACCTTCGCAAGCTCCTGAATATCCGCGTCTCGAGGAGCCAAGACCGCTGTGTCTTGCGTCGTTTTATCTCTTCTCCGTGGTCAAACAAACAAGTTGAACGACCAGTTCTATTCCTGCAAAACACGCGAGCCATCGCCAATATCGCCAACCCGTGGACTCTTCAAGATCGGCTCTCAGGCATACAGAGAAATAATCTCCCAATCCGGCTCCTGAGCCTCGTAAAACAAGAATCCATCTTTAAGGTCCTGGAGCGCGTCCTCGGAAATCCGGATCGCGATCATGGCCGCCCGACCGAACCCTTAACCGAATCCCAGTCCAGAAGCTGCGCAGCACCTTCGCGCACCCTTGCTCGCCGCTGATCCAACAAGGCTCTCAACTCCTCGGGAACAGCCATCCGTTCAAAACGATCACGAAAATCCTCCCAGATCGCTTCCATGATTTGGATCTTTTACTCAACCCGCAGTGCTTTGACGTCTTGCCCTGTCATGCTGGAACAATACTGCGAGCCCGAGCGACGTGCTATTCGCTCTTCATCGAACGACAGAACTGAGCGAAGTGGCGGGAAGCGCCGCTCCAACGACTCGGAAACCGCGAAAGAATAGACGCATGAAACTGTATGCGCCCTCAAATTTGCTGGCTCCGCTGCGCTCGGCAGCAATACACCCTTTGTTGTTAGGCCTCATTTTCTTTTATTTCTTTGGCTATAACGAAGCCGGAAAAGCCAATCGCTGACTCAATCACCCACGCGCTATGGGATTCAAACAACTCCGGGGCGAAACTCGATGCATCATCTTGCCAGTGGGCGATTCCATGCTGGTGCGCCCACGCTTTTAGAATCTGCTCCTTATCGGATACAAACTGAGCCAGCGGAACTTCCATGATATCCGTTATGATGGCTCCGCACGTATGGACGAAGTGGTAGAGCACGACATCGCAAAACTCAATTTCTGATCGCTCCTGCTCCAGTTCGAGGCGAAGAATCACCCGGGATCCATGCTCGAGCACCAAATACTCTCTCAGGTGGAAATCATGGTATTTCATGTTCTGCCATATTAATGACAAAACGGAGCGAAGCGGCGGTCAGCGCCGCTCCGACAACTCGAAAACCACGAAAGAACCAAACGCATGAAACAGCATGCGTCCGCCACTTTCGCTGGAGTGATCTGGTTAGGGGCAAAAGTCATGTGGTTGATGGCCGCAGAACAGTCCACGCAATGGCGAATGCCACTGCGAGAGCAACATATCCGATGACAACCAAGCAGAAGAATCCTGCCTGCGTAATGCCGAACCGGTATCCCCTGGCGATCTCGAAAGAACTCTCGCCGCGAGCCCGTTGCTCATCTGTCGTGGTCTCAATTGGCGTCGAGTGGATTTCATCGACACAGGGCGCTCTGTTTTGCCTGCCCAATAGGCGCCGATCCAAACCACCGAGTAAACGGTGATCAAGATGAGGAAAATGAGTGGAAGCGTATTCATGGTCTCATGCCCCTAACGCAAAGCTGAGCGACTGCCGCCGGAAACGCAAGCTTGAGTGCGAACGGCGCGTCCGAACTGACGCCCGGCATCGAGCGGAGAGGCGGAGCGGCAGTTCGTCTCCAGCGTCTGGTTCGGTGATTTCATTGCGTGCAGACTACATCGAGCTAAGTGCGGTGGCGAGTGAATCGGCGTGGCAGACAAGGGTGTAATCCCTGCCTCTCACCTGCTCCGCAACGCCACAAGACTGTGTCGTGGGATCGTAAACCACGACATATCCATCCGCAGGTGTCCGCCCCTCCTGCAATACTACCCATATCTCCCGTGGTGGTAACTTGGTATCGTCGGGATCAATGCGAACTGAAAACGGCTCAACGAAAAACTCGTGCAAGTTCTGGCGCCTAATGCCGTGGGAACTGTCGAATGACTCGTTACGCGCCAACTCCTGCTGAACCATCTGCTTTATGTCGCGAGCGATCATGAATGCGCTACTTCGCCGAACGTTCCGCATCACTGACCCCGCGCAGTGAGGCTCGAATTGAAACCACACCGCTACCGCGGGGTTCAGTGCATGCGGTTTGTTCGGTGTTTTCATTTTCTGCGCTCATCTACATCATGGACATCAAACGCTGTCTGGACGTCCTCTCGGCAGAAGCACCCGAGCTTCCGCTTCTGCTCGGCAACCCACTCCGAAACATCATCTCTCCAGCCACGCTTCTCCATAAAAGCGTTGAAGATGAAAATCTCCTCTTCAATGCGCTTTCCTCCTTTCCCGAAACACCAATCAAGGATTTCGTCGTCGGAGCCCCCTTGCTTCACTCGCTGGCAGAGGTCTTCGTATTTCACTCGGAGAAAGCGGCACACTCGACCGTCCAAGCCATGTCCAAGATTGTAGTCCTGTGGAAGTTCTCCAGCTTGGTGCAGCTTGATCTTGTCTAGGGTGCGGCCAAACATCACCAACCCACCTACTTTTTCGTAACCTGAGCGCGGAGGAAACATGACATGTAGATTACAGCGAACGTTCCAGATCAGTGACCCGGCGCCACTGATCTTCGATTGTCAACAACCGGGTTTGTGCTGCTTCAGTCGGAATTGGAAAAACCGGGCGATTGGCTAAAGTATGCGGCCATAGCAACGGATCCAAACTATGACGAGAGAACGACGGCACTTTTCACCTCAGGAAAAGGTTAAAATTCTCCGGGAGCACCTGGTCGATCACAAGTCGATCTCGGAGGTGTGCGAAAAGCACGAGATTCAACCCAGCCTCTTCTACACCTGGCAAAAGACCTTCTTCGAGAACGGCGCGGCCGCATTCGAGGCTGTCGCGACTCCGGGACGGGTTTCGGTCGAGCAGAAGAAGATACAAAAGCTGGAAGCCAAGCTTCAACGCAAAGACGAGGTGATGGCAGAACTGTTGACCGAGCACATCCTTTTAAAAAAAGAGATTGGGGAGAGCTGAAACGATGCTGGGTGCCGCACGATGTGCGAGACCAGATCGTCGACTTCATGAACAAGTGGTCCGAGAAAACCGAGACGCCCGTGACCCGGATGGTCAAAACGGCCGGCGTGGCCGTCAGCAAGTTTTATCAATGGAAAGACCGCTACGGCAAAGCCAACGAACACAACGCGCAAGTGCCGCGCGATCACTGGCTGGAGGCCTCGGAGAAGGAAGCCATCTTGAAATTCCACGCGGAGTATCCGCTGGAAGGCTACCGCCGCTTGTGCTTCATGATGCTGGACCGCGACATTGTCGCCGTCAGCCCGTCGAGCGTATACCGGGTTCTGCATCAAGCCGGACTGATCCAACGGCACGCCCGGCCGACGCGCAAAGGCCGGGGCTTTGAGCAACCGCTCCAGGCGCACGAACACTGGCACGTGGACGTTTCGCACCTCAATGTTTGCGGGACGTTCTACTATCTGTGCAGCGTGATCGACGGCGCCAGCCGCTACATCGTGCATTGGGAAATCCGGGAGGCAATGAAGGAAAGCGACGTGGAAATGATCCTGCAAAAAGCCTTGGAAGAGTTTCCCGGGGCGCGGCCGAGGATCATCAGCGACAATGGTCCGCAGTTCGTGGCCAAGGACTTCAAGGAGTTCATCCGATTGGCGCAGTTGACGCATGTGCGGACCTCACCGCATTACCCGCAAAGCAACGGAAAGAAGGAACGCTGGTATCAGACGCTGAAGCGGGAGGCGATCCGGCCTAAAACGCCGCTGGACCTTGAGCAGGCGCGCCAGGTGGTGGCCGAGTTTGTGCAACACTACAATCAGGTGCGGCTGCACAGCGCCATCGGCTACATCGCGCCCAAGGACAAACTTGAGGGACGTCAGGAACAAATCTGGCGTGACAGAGACGCCAAGCTGGAAGCCGCCCGTGAGCGGCGGCGGCAGAAGCGGCAGGAGCAAATCGCATTGAGCGCGTGAAAAGACTTGGCAAGGGTGAGCTCAGCTAACTACAAACGATTGGTTCAGCCGGAGGATACGGCTCTGCAGGGATGCAACCGGAGCGCCGCGCTGAACTCGAATACCGCAGGCCGGAGCGGCTCAATTGGGCTGCTCTGGCCGGCCACCTGCGGGTTCGATCACAAAGCGAAAAATCCCAGGGGGTTTGGGGGACTGGTCCCCCAAGGCCAGAAACAAACAAATAATGAAAACCCGGCCGCCACTACGTTAAGCCGCCCGCGATGTTTTCCAATTCACGCTGAACCAGTACAGGTTCACTGCATCTGGTTTGTTCGGCATTCATCGAAACTCTGACTTCACAATCTTAGTGACCCAATCGGGTGCAGGCATCTGAACATCGTAAAATGTCTTCGAGCTGATCACGGCAAGCTCACCATCAATCTTCGAGATCGTCCCAGCCCAAGCATCCTCTGGGAGCTTGCCCAGCTGCCAACCTACCGTCCGCCTGACAAACTCCACATGCGGCATCATCGCCCACGTGTAGTCAACCACTCGATCACCACGGACAATGATCAAGAATGTCTGACCGTCGCCAATCTCGATTGGGCTTGGAGTCTGCATCTAGGCCGAACGACACGGATCACCGACCGCCGCCGTAAGCGGGCGCTGGCAGCCGATCCAGCGTCTAATGAACCCGGAACATCGAAACTGAAACGCGGAGCGGCGGTTCGTGTGCATCCGATTGTTCGTCGTTTCGTTTGTCATCGTAAAATGGTCGCAACACGCATCGCAGCTAGGTGACCAGAGACCGCGCACGCAATCAAGACTGTGACGCCAAACACAAGGAACACCGACATCCGACGTCGTGAACTCCAACTGGAAGTCGCCGAGCTGGATAGCAACACCGCCGCGACTGTCATGCATCCGAACGCGGTAAATCCAGCGGGCCACGTGAAAGCAGAGCTCACCTCGGAAAAAGTTGCCGCTGTCGGAAAACCGCCTCTGTAGAAAGACCCTTGGAGCCAAATCCCCGCGATCCCGGCAACCGTTGCGAAAGCGCCAAGCACCAGCGATATCCATGCAATGAACTTTGTATCGCGTGGAGTGATCGAAATCATATTACGGCGAACGATAGAACCCAGGCACCCGGGGCCGAGACGCGTGATCCGCGACAGCGGAATTGCAGCCACCATCCCGGGTTGCCTGCAGTGACTGGTTCGCCACCACGCTCAATCCTCGACTGTAAACCATCCTGACAAAAAGGTCCCGTGACGATGAACTCGCCGGACATGCAATCTGGTCTGTGATCAAAACGCTCATCTGCTCCTGTAACTGTAACTCCCAAATCATCCGCGACTCCGTCCACAAACTGCAACCCAAAATCAAACCGCCAAACGCGTGAACACGGTCATGGCGAACGATCTGGCTCACCGATCCCGCGCCAGTGAAGCCCGAATTGCAACTGCCCTTTTCTCCAACTGTCGCCTGGGCAGTTTCTGGGGGTCAAGGTCATACGCGAAATTCTGGTCAATTTTAACGCCTTAGAGACGTTTTTTCAGCCTGTTTTCACGCCGTAGGGTGGTGCCGGGTCCTGCAGTACCCAGCTTCCGTCGGCGCCGGGAGCGATCACGATTTGCCGCCGCCCCAGGATCAGTGGCTTGGCTCGCTGCACGAACGCCGCGCTTCCGACCGCAAGGCTTTCCGTCCATAGCGGTTCTCGCCGCATCCGCACTTCCGTGATCCGCGCGACAAGGCTTGCTTCCAGATTGCGTCGCAACAGCCCAAGGTCATCGACACGAAGGCGCCAGCACAACCGATCCAGGTCTATTAACCGATACCGTCGACGCATCCAATGATCTCATGGTAACCCAGCCATTCCCATTCAGACGGGTGGCTCACTACGCCGCAACGGTTCATGTTCAATTCGATGTAGCACAGGCATCGCCACAGATGCTCGCCCGATTCGACCAGCGTGGCGTGAAAATTGTCGCCC
>DASPIL010000012.1 GCA_035629175.1 Verrucomicrobiia bacterium
GGCTGATCTCCCTGGCCACAGCCCGAGCCGAAGCGAGCCAACTCCGGACAGGAACCACTAAACGGAAAGCCGGATGCGGGAAATCCGCCCGTCCGGTTTGGAGGGAGGGGCGAGGTTAATCCCTCGCTCCTACCCCTATCGCATCGCCAGAACTGTTGACCCCCCCTCGCCAGGCACCCACTACTGGCGATTCTCGCCGCGGCATTCGCTGATACGATTGGCTTCATTCATCAACACATTGACCCATCAGCCCTTTACCATGAACCCACAAAATCCCGCTGTTGTGCGTCGGAGAAAAGTTCTGCCTGCGACGGCCCTGTTGCTTGGCTTAATCGCGACCTCGCCATTGAGCCACGCGGCTGACGTGTTCAAGGCCGACAACGTCGACAATCTTAATCTGCCAGAGTCCTGGGATGGATTGCAGGTGCCCGATGCGGATGACGTGGCGGCGTGGGACAACCGCGTTGCAACAGCGGTTCCCCAGGAGCTCCTGCTCGGAGCCGATCTCTCGTGGGCGGGAATTCGAATCATCGATCCTGCAAGCGCAATCACGCTTCGGGCGGGGAACACGCTGACGCTTGGCGCTGCAGGTATCGATACGACGCTTGCTTCGCAGCCGCTCGTGTTATCGAACGCGGTGGTGATCGGCGCGCCGCAGGTTTGGAATGTCGTCAGCGCCGTGACGTTGCGGAACGGAGTCAGTGGAACGGATCTCGTTACCAAGGGCGGGTCGGGCACGCTGACGATTGCGACGATATCGCCCACGCTGTCACGAATTCAAATCGACGAAGGAACGGTTTCGTCTGCGGCAGGAAATGCGGGCAGCACCACGATGGCGTTGAACGGCGGAACATTTTCCGTCAACGCAGCGCTGAGCACTCCGGTGGACGTGATGGAAAATGGCGGCGTCCTGCAGAACACCGGCGGCAATCGCACGTTGAGCGGCCCGATCTCGGGGACAGGTTCGTTGACGGTGAATGCCTCATCAACATTCACCTGGGCAGGGTCCAACTCGTATTCAGGAACAGCGACAATTCAAGGCTCCGGCGCGGTTCGGCTGAGCAACCTGAACGCCGTCAGTTCCAACGCGACCTACGTCGTCAATGCGGCGTTGAATGGCAACGCGGCTGGAACATTTCATCTCGGCGCGCTTCACGGCTCGGGATTCATTGGCGGCAATGCGACGCATCACTTTTCCATTGGCGCGCTCAACGGGGACAGTTCGTTCAGTGGCGCGATCACCACGGGTGGATCGGTGACGAAGGTGGGCACGGGAACGCTGGTTCTTGATGGCGCGAATACGTATGGCGGGCCGACGATCATTGCGGATGGCGTGCTGCAAATCGGAAACGGGGCCGAATCCGGCAGGCTCGGCTCAGGCGCTGTCTCGAACAGTTCAGCGCTCGTTTTCAATCACTCAGGCGTTCTCTTCGTTCCGAATGCCATTCACGGTGCTGGCGGAGTAACGAACATCGGGTTTGGAAAGGTCGCGCTCACCGGATCCAACACTTACAGCGGAACGACGAGGGTTTCCTCGGGAACCATGTCGTTCGGTTCCCCGTCGCTCGCGACAGGGGCGCTGGTTGTTGACGATTTTGCGAACGCCGGCGTGGTCGTGACGAGCGCGGGCGCGATGCTCACGCAAGGGAACGCGACCTTTGGCAACGGGACCGGATACGAGTTCGACCTCGGAACGTTCGGTAACCATCCGGGCACGGTCGTTTCCAATACGGGCACTTTGACGCTCAATTCACCCGTGACGGTAAATGTGGCCGGCACGAACTTTTCGGTCGGCAGCATCGCCCTGATGCGCTACGCAAATCGGGGCGGCGCAGGCAACTTCCTTCTTGGGACCCTCCCTTCGAATGTGACCGCGTCATTGGTGGATGACCAGCCGAACAAGGTGTTGCGGCTGAACATCACTGCGGTTCAGACGGGCGTCGACCTGACGTTTCGCTGGATCGGAACTGCCGCAGGCGAGTGGGACATAGACAATCCTGCCAACGCGATCTGGCGCGTGGTGGGCACGGGACAGTTGACGAATTACACCGATGGGGCGGCAGTGTTGTTCGATGATACCGCGACTGGGACAACGAACATCAACATCACTACTTTCGTAAGCCCATTTTCCGTTGCGGTGAACAACACGAACAAGGCCTACACTCTCGGCGGCGCAGGTTCCCTGTCGGGTGGTATGACGCTCACGAAGGCGGGTCCCGGAACGTTGATCATCACGAATGCCAATTCCTACAGCGGCGCGACTTACATCCAGGGCGGGTCGCTTGTGATCGCGGGAGAGAACGGTTCAATCACAGGCACGGTCATCACCAATAGCGCCTCTCTCGTAATCGACCGCACAGAAGCCACCAATGCGCTGCCGTCGATTTACTCCTTTGGCAACATGATCACGGGCGCGGGAACCATGACAATCCTGGGCGTGGATCCAACCAACACCCTTGTTGAAATGCAGATCGGTGATCCCGTCGGAAACCCGTATTCGGGCGGGACCGTCATCAGCAACGCATTTGTCAGGTTGAACGCGAATCCATCCAGCGACGCGACAAGGTCGGCGGCGAAATCAACAGGTCTTGGAACCGGAAAGATTTCATTCCTTGGTGAATCTGTTCTCGAAGTGGAGGATTTCGGTGCGGGCAACAACAGCAGCCAGGCAGGCACCTTTGTGGCGCCACTTGAGATCCCGGCCGGACAGATTGGCAGCTTTCGGATTGCGGGCCGCATGACCGTCAGCGGTCCGCTTGCTGGCGCAGGAATTCTTGACCTGCACGTGTCTTACATCCGGGCGGTGATCTCCGGTGACTGGAGCGGGTTTGCTGGGCAGGTGAACGTGTGGCCATCGGGTAATGCCACGGGAAATCAGTTTCAAATTGCCAACGCTGCGGGGCTTCCGCTCGCCCGGGTGCACCTGACGGCAGGTGTGACCATGGGCGGCAACGCGCCTCTCGCGAATAACAGCACTGTGCCGATCGGTGAACTCTCAGGCGACGCTGGATCGTTCATCAATGTGGTGGGCGAGAGTTCTCGCACGATCAATTTCAGCGTGGGCGGCCTGAATACGTCCAGCGCATTCGCGGGCAACGTCGGTGGACCGCATTCACTGACCAAGGTGGGCTCTGGAACATTCACGCTGTCGGGTGCGAATGACTTCACGGGAACCACGACGGTTTCGAATGGTGTGCTGGCGCTCGCCGGTGAATCGGGCCTTTCGAACAATCCAGCGATCCGGCTGAGCGCTCCCGGTGTGCTGGACGTTTCTGGGCGCACGGATGCAACCCTGTGGCTCGGTTCTGATGTGGTCGCGCAGACGCTTAGCGGTCACGGAGCATTCCAGGGCAGCCTCTTCGTTGGGAATTCCGGGACGATGGCAGTGAACAATGCGCTGGCAGTCAGCGGCAAGGTAGTTCTTGGGGGAACAACCGTGCTGGAGCTGAACCGCGCGAGTTCGCCAAACAGCGGCCGCATTGTTGCGCCGACGATTACCGCTGGCGGAGTGCTCATTGTCACGAACGCGGGCGGAACACTGCAGGCGGGCGACACGTTCCAACTGTTCAGTACCCCCGTCACAGGGTTCGCTTCAGTGAGCTTGCCGCTGAACGACCCGGTCAACCAGGCCACCTACACGTGGGAGAATCGTCTGGCCATTGACGGGAGCGTCGTGGTCCTCACCAGCACAGGCAGTGTGAATCCAAATCCTGCCAGCCTGATGGTTTCCTCCAGCGGAGGGAACTTGACGCTGGCATGGCCTGACAGTCACAAAGGCTGGATTCTTGAGACCAACAGCGTGGGTCTGTCGGCGGACGCGTGGTTTGAGTATCCGGGATCGGCTCAGACGAACAGCGTAGACCTTGCGATCGATCGCACCCGAACCAACGTATTCTATCGGCTCGTCCTGCCTTAAAGCGCCTTCCTATGACTCGCGTTATTGATTCCGCATCGCTGAATATGAGACCCAACCGTTTTGCGCACAGTCTGCGGCACGAGCGTGGCGGCCGCGGCTTCACCTTGATCGAACTGCTAGTGGTGATCGCGATCATTGCAATCCTCGCTGCCATGCTTCTGCCCGCGCTTGCGTCGGCGAAGGAAAAGGCAAAGCGGACGGCTTGCTTGAACAATCTGCGGCAGGTGGCCGTGGGCATGACCATGTATGCCGGCGATCACAACGATTGGGTGCTTCCTGCAAAGGGGCGCAATGTTCCCATTAACTTCGAGCAAGTGGAAGCCTCAGCCGCCAAGCTTGTGGGGCTCGTGGTGCAGACAAATGCAAACACCGTTTGGAGTTGTCCGGGACGGCCGGGCCTTCCCAACTACGACCTGAACGGGCCGCAATGGAACCTTGGCTTCCAGTACTACGGCGGGATCCGAAAGTGGAAGAACCCCGTTGATCCGTCAGGCAACATGGATTCGAAGAGCCCCGTCAAACTTGGCCAATCGCGCCCACACTGGATGCTTGCGGGCGACGCCACGCTCAAGGTTCTGGGGGCATGGGGGAAGGTCGACCCGGCGTATCCGATTCTGTATTCGAACATGCCTGCGCACCGGGGCAGGTCGGGACGAATGCCTGCAGGATCGAATCAGGTGTTCTGCGATGGCTCGGCAAGCTGGATCAAGGCCGAGCAGCTTTATTTCCTGCACACATGGACGTCAGACCTGGGCGCGGGCGGAAAGCAATGTTACTTCTACCAGGATCCCGTCGATTTTCCCGCAGCACTCCGCCAACAGCTGGCATCGTTGAGGGTGACGCCGTAGCGCAGGGTTCTTCCGGCGAGTCGGGAACGTATCGCCGCGCTTCCAAGCCAGCAGGCCGTGGACCGCGCGAGCAGGTTAGGAAACCTGTCCAACCTCCGCAGTAGCTGCTACGGACGACGGGCGATACGGCAGACTCGGAGTCCTGCGCTACACGTTGTTTAATTGCGTTGCCCGGGCTCATCTTGAGTAGAATTCTGCGGATGATTTTTGAGCGCGAAGCGTTCCGGTTTTGTTTATGCAATGTGAAGTTCTGAAGGTTCCTGTCGGTGGGTGGTTGCGCACTGCCTGCGTTCTGCTGGGTCTTGTCCTGGCATCCCCGCCGTCCCACGCCCAGCGGCAGATGGAAAACCTGGGGCGCGGGGTTGTTGCTGTGCGTTCGGGAAACAACACTGCGTATGTGGGATGGCGCTTGCTCGCCACCGACCCGGACGACATCGCGTTCAATGTTTACCGTTCCCAGAACGGTGCCACGCCCGTAAAGCTCAACGCATCGCCGATCTCCAGCTCCACCGATTTCGTTGACACAACCGCCGCGCTCTCGGTCTCTAACGCGTGGTTTGTTCGCCCTGTGCTGAATGGCATCGAGCAAGCCTCAAGTGCCGCGTTTGGTTTTCCCGGCAATTCCATTGTCCCGTTGGATTTCCAGAACAAGTCCGGCCCTTACGTGCGAATTCCCCTGGCTGTGATCCCGAATGGAAACCACTACACGCACCATTGCTGGCCGGGTGACCTGGATGGTGACGGCGAATTTGATTTCGTTGCCACTCGCATTCCAAATTCCGGCGGGGTGTCTTATGTCGATGCCTACCTTCGCAACGGGAAATTCCTTTGGAGGATGAACATGGGCGTCAACAGCACGGACACGGGAGACTTCCCGCCCAGCGGTGTGAGCGTCGGACATTCGGACAATGTGACCGTGTTTGACCTGGATGGCGATGGGCGTGCCGAGGTGCTCGTGCGCACGGCGCGCGGCGTCACTGTTACCAACTCAGCGGGGGCGCAGGTCGCATCGATTCCGGGGCCCAATGACGTCACGCAGTATGTGTCAGTCATCGATGGGCTTACGGGCGTGGAAAAGGCGCGAATGATCCTGCCAAATCCAGTGCCATCGGCAGGTGCGATGAGTTCGCATTTCGGGATCATGTTTGCCGATGGAGTGCGGCCGAGCCTCGTGATCGAATCCATTAACCGCAGCGCCAATGGCGCGTTCAACTTGAGCATCACCTGCTGGGATTACCGGGATGCGCAGTTGAAGATGCGCTGGTTGTGGACGCCTCCAAACGACGGCCACAACTACTCGCGCGCCCACCAGTTTCGTGTTGCGGACATCGATCACGACGGGCGGGACGAGTTCTGCGAAATTGCATTTGCATTGCGCGACGCGGGGGACCACGCGGAGGCGGTGTTCAGCAACGAGTTGTTGCATGGCGATCGTTTTCACATTGCTGACCTGGATCCTCACAGACCCGGGCTGGAGACGTTTGCGATCCAGCAGGACAATCCCAACCTGCTGGCCAATGCGCTGCACGACTCCGCGACAGGCACGATGATCAAGAAGTGGTACGCCGCGGGCGTGGTGGACGTCGGCCGCGGGAATGCCGGGGACGTCGATCTGAACACGCGCGGCGTGGAAGTGTTCTCCACGATGCCTGGATTGTGGACCGCCAAGGGAAAGCTCCTGAATAATAATCCGCCTTACCCGAACTTCAGTGTTTGGTGGGATGCCGATATTGCGCGCGAGCAGCTGGACAACGGCCGGATCGACAAGCATGGCACAGGCCGGATACTGAGTCCTTATAACATGAAGGATCCCGCGCTGGACGGCGCGGTTACGTGGCGCAATGCGCAGCCGCTGTACGGCGACCTGTTCGGTGACTGGCGCGAGGAGGTTTTGTTCGAGAGCACGGATCGCAGCAGCCTGATCATCTTCACGCCAGTGACGGCCGCAACGAACCGCCTCGTTTGCCTGGCGCAGAATCCCGCTTACCGCGCATGCCTGACGGTGAAGGGCTACATGCAGACGACGTGGCCGGATTACTACATTGGGGGAGGCATGGGACGTCCGCCGGTTCAGCCCATCTCGGATGCCGACCTTCGTTGGAATGGCGGTGCAACAGCGGTTTGGGACGGCACCGCGGCCAATTGGTTGACGAACAACCTGTGGGTTTCGAATTCAATCTCCGTCGCATATTTCGACGGCGCCTCCGTCGTTTTTGGTTTAACGGATGCCCATCACACGGTCATTTCGCTTAACGGAACCCTGACGCCTTCGCATGTGAAGGTGCATTCACCCAATCACTACACGTTCGAGCAGGGCGAATGGGCGGGTTCCATGACGCTGACGAAAGCCGGCGCTGGACGTATGACCTTGGATGGCAATCACACGTTCACCGGGCGGACGCTGGTGAACGAGGGATTGCTCGCCGTGAACGGTGAACTGCCAGGAAGTGCTGTCGTGGTGCGTGGCGGCGCGTGGCTGGACGGACGGATTGGCGGGAACGGAAACATCGGCGCAGGCGTTCGCATCGAGCAGGGCGGCGGACTGTCGCCGGGGCAGGGAACAAACTCAGCTGCAACACTGACCATTTCCAACACCCTTTCGCTGACGGGTTTCACTTGGAATGACTTCGACCTTTCCGACGACTCCGGCGGGATCCTGGCGACCAATGATCTCGTGCAGGTGCTCGGGAATGTTGTGCTGCAGGGCAGCAATACACTTGTGATCCATCGTTTGAGCGGCGACCTGGGTGCAGGCGTGTATCCACTGATTCGCTATTCGGGATCACTGAGCGGGAGTTTGGCGAACTTGAGCATCGCGGGCCTCGACGGAGTTCCGATTGCCTTGACGAATTCGCCGGGCGAAATCGCGTTGGTTGTGAAAAGTTCGCGTCCTGCGGCGAACGTCGTGTGGCTGGGCGGTCCGGGAGGCGTGTGGGACCTCGTGACGAGCAGCAACTGGTTGAACAGCGGCAGCCGCGATTGGTTTGTGCCGCTCGACTCGGTGCGGTTTGACAATGTGGGTGCTGCAAATCCCGTGGTGAATTTGATCGCATCGCTGCCTGTGACCGGAGTCGTTGTGGACGCGGCGGCGTCCTACACATTCAATGGAAACGGTTCCATCAGCGGTGCAAGTGCGTTGATGAAGACGAACACGGGAACGCTCGTGGTGCTTACGGAAAACGATTACACGGGTCGCACAGTGATTGGCTCCGGCGTGTTGGAAGTGCCATCGCTGAGTGTTGGCGGTGCGCCGGGCGCGTTGGGCGCGGCAAACACAAGCGCCACGAATCTCCTTTTATTTAACAGCACCCTGCGCGTGACAGGAGGCGAAGCCTACACCGATCGCGGCATGACGCTCGCGGGAGGCATCGCGCGGCTGGACGTTCCGGGAGGAAGCGGTCTCGTCAATTTCGTGGGGCAGATTGCCGGGCCGGGAACGCTCGAGAAAATCGGCAATGGAACATTGATTCTTGGCAAAGCCAATTCATACGCGGGTGGCACCGTTGTCAATGCAGGGACCCTGCAACTCGGCTCGCCATCGGCCAACACCTCCGGCCTTGGAGGTGGTCTCGTAACTCTTTCGAATGGCGGCGTGCTCAGCCTGTTTGCAGCGGGCGCGGAAGATCTCGGCTTTGGCGGGGCGGGCGGACCGTTCGTCAATTCCATCCTCATCCCGGCTGGCACGAGCGGATCATTGCGGGTTCCGTTTCGCATTGTGATGAACAACCCTCTCCTGGGAAGCGGCACGTTGAACCTCGGAGTGACGGGCGTGCGCGGCGACCTGAACGGCAACTGGTCGGCGTTCGACGGAACCATCAACATCAGCACGCTGCGCGAGACGAGTGATGCGCGGTTGAATAACCCCGCCGGGCTTCCGAATGCACGCGTGCACGTTGCCGCTGCAACCGCGCTTCAGAACCGCGTCGGGGGGACACCCACGATTCCCATCGGCCAATTGTCCGGCGCCAACGGCTCTATCATGAGTGCCGGTGGCGGGAATGGCGGACTGCCTGTGACGTGGCGCGTCGGCGCTCTCAACACGGACGCGACCTTCGCAGGAAACATTTACAACAGCGTGAACTTCATCAAGGAAGGCACGGGCACGTGGACGTGGACCGGCACCAATTCTCACACAGGTTCGCTGACGATCAACATGGGAACGTTGCAGGTTGGAAACGGCGGGACGCGGGGCACGCTGGGCACCGGTTCCATCAACAACCAAGGCACCCTCGCATGGAATCGATCGGACCTCGTGAACGATGCAAGCTTCGGTGTGATCAGCGGCAGCGGCAGCCTGGCAAAGCGCGGCGCTGGCCGGCTGGTGCTGTCGAAGGCGCATACGTATTCGGGGCGGACGGTGATTGAATCAGGCGAGCTGGCATTGGCGGGCGGCGCGATCCCGAATTCCAGCCGGATTGAAATTTCAACGGGTGCGGTATTCGACGTTAGCGGAGCCGCAGGAGGCGGGATGACGCTGAGCGCGGGCAAGGTGGTCACGGGGAACGGCCGCGTGCGAGGCGATTTCACCATCGGACCCGGCGCCGTTCTTGCGCCGGGTTCTTCGATTGGAACCTTGGGCTTCAGCAATACTCTGACGTTTTCCGCGGGCGCGCTCGCGGTCATTGAGATTACGGCGGCGCCCCGGTCGCATGACGTTGTTCGTGTTGTCGGGACCTTGAACTTGGGTGGAGCGCTGGTGGTGACTAATGCGGGTGTGGGTGAGTTCGCCCCGGGCCAGCAATTCCAATTGTTTGAAGCAGGTGCGCTCGCTGGCGCATTCTCAGGCATCAGTCTTCCGCCGCTTCTTGAGGGGCTTGCATGGAATACGAGTGAGTTGAACACGCTGGGGAAATTGAGCGTGCTTGCTGTCGCCCCTCCTGTCGTTTCGTCATTTGGCCGGCGTGCCGATGGAACCTTCGAGTTGCAGTTCTCCGGGACATCAGGGCAGCCGTACGAAATCCGCGCCAGCACCAACCTTGCGCTGTTTCCCCTGACGACATGGACGTTGCTGCACGCGGGTGTTTTTGAAGGAACCCCCGTGTTGTACAACGATCTCGATGCAACCAATGCAGCACAGCGCTTCTATCTCATACGAATTCCCTGACCGTTTGATCATTCCGTTTCGAAAGCCATTATCGAATGCACAGACACCTGCCTCTCGTAAGCCTGATTTTCGCGGCCGTCTTGAACATCGCGACCGCCGCCGATCCTTTCCCGCGCACGTCGTGGAACTTCAATCCGGGTTGGAAGGTGTTCGTCGGCGACCCCACGAACGCGTCCGACCCGCGCTTTGACGATCGTGAATGGAAGGGCGTCACACTGCCGTATGCGTGGAATGAAGACGCAGCGTTTCGCGTTTCGATTGCGGAACATCCCACGGGGGTTGCGTGGTATCGAAAGACGTTCCGGCTGCCCGCGGATACTGAAGGAAAGAAGGTGTTCCTGGAATTTGAAGGAGTGCGGCAGGCGGGCGAGTTCTATTTGAACGGCCGCCATATCGGCAGTCACGAGAATGGCGTCATGGCTGTGGGCTTCGATATTTCTGACGTGGTGCGGCCAGCGCCTGAGGAGAATGTCGTTGCAGTGCGAACCGACAATGCGTGGGATTACCGCGAGAAGGCCACACGCCAGCGATACCAATGGAGCGATCGCAACTTCAACGCGAACTACGGCGGCATCCCAAAAAACGTTAAGCTGCACGTAACAGGAGAGCTGTATCAGACACTTCCGCTGTGGGCCGGCCTTGAGACGGAAGGCGTTTACATTTTTGCAAGCGACTTTGACATTGCGGCTGGCGCGGCGACGGTCACCGCAGAATCACAGGTTCGCAATGAATCGGATGCAGCGCGCGAGTTCGAATACGAAGTGCGCGTGGAGGAACTGGATGGGCGGCTGCTGAAGAGCTTCAGTGGCGGAAAGACCACCGTGGTTTCCGGGGCAACAGCTAAGGTCAAGGCTTCGGCACGACTGAGCGGACTGCAGTTTTGGAGCTGGGGTTATGGCTATCTCTACAACATTCAAACCATCCTCAAGGCGGACGGCCTGGTTGTGGACACGGTAGAGACGCGGACAGGTTTTCGAAAAACCGAATATGGAAGCGGGATGGTGAAGCTCAACGGCCGTGTGCTGCAGATGAAGGGCTATGCGCAGCGGACCTCGAACGAATGGCCCGCGCTCGGTTCCGCCGTTCCGCCATGGCTGAGTGACTTCAGCAATGGCCTGATGGTTGAAGGAAACGCGAATCTCGTCCGTTGGATGCACATAACCCCATCGAAACAGGACGTGGAATCCTGCGACCGGGTCGGTCTCATCCAGGCAATGCCTGCAGGGGACGCGGAAGCAGATGTGTCAGGAAGACGCTGGGAACAAAGGGTGGAACTGATGCGCGAGGCGATCATCTACAATCGCAACAACCCGAGCATCCTCTTTTACGAAGCTGGGAACACGGGCGTGAGCGAGGCGCACATGTCGGAGATAAAAGCGTTGCGCGATCGGTTTGACCCGCATGGAGGGCGTGCTGTTGGCAGCCGTGAAATGCTGGACAGCCAAGCGGCCGAGTATGGCGGCGAGATGCTTTACATCAACAAGAGCGCGCGCCTGCCTTTCTGGGCCATGGAATATTCACGGGATGAAGGCCTGCGAAAATACTGGGACGCGTTCAGCCCGCCATTTCACAAAGACGGTGACGGGCCATTGTATCGCAACGCGCCTGCGCCGGATTACAACCGGAACCAGGACAGCCACGCGATTGAGAATATCGTCCGCTGGTTTGATTACTGGCGCGAGCGTCCCGGCACAGGCACGCGGGTCAGCAGTGGTGGTGTGAACATTATTTTCTCCGACTCCAACACGCATTATCGCGGCGCGGAGAACTATCGCCGCAGCGGGGAAGTGGATGCCATGCGCATTCCGAAGGACGGTTTTTGGGCGCACGAGGTGATGTGGGATGGCTGGGTGGATGTTGAACGCCCGCGTATTCACCTTCTGGGACATTGGAATTACGCAACCAACGTCACAAAGGATGTTCACGTGGTCTCGAGCGCTGAAGTGGTGAAGCTGTTCGTCAACGGCGAACAGCTTCCTGACGCGCAACAGTCGCATCGGTTTTTGTTTACGGTGAAGAATGTGAACTGGCAGCGCGGGGTGCTGCGCGCGGTTGGATACGACCGCAACGGCAAACCTGTTTGTGAAACCGAACGCCAGACAGCGGACGAGCCATCGGCAATAAGGCTGAAAGCCATCACCGCGCCCGCAGGATTGAAGGCGGATGGAAATGATGTCGCATTGATCGAAGTGGATGTAACCGACGCCTCGGGACGACGGTGTCCAACGGCCCTCAACCTGGTGGAGTTCGAATTGACAGGTCCGGGTGAATGGCGCGGCGGGATCGCTCAAGGTCCCGAAAACTTCATACTCGCAAAGAGCCTGCCGGTCGAATGCGGAGTCAACCGCGTGCTGGTGCGGTCGCGCCAGGAAGCCGGCAGAATCACTGTCACCGCGCGATCCGGCACCCTGAAATCTGCATCCTTGGAAATCACGTCGCACCCTGTCCAAGTTTCCGACGGATTGACGCATGCCTTGCCTGCGGAGGGTTTGCCTGTGTCGCTGCGACGTGGTCCCACGCCACGCGGACCCTCGTTCACGGTATCGCGTGTTTCCATCCCGATTGCGAAGGCAAGCGCCGGTTCGCAAAACGACACAGCCGCAGCGAGCTTCGATGACAATGAGCGAACAAGTTGGACAAGTGCGGGCAGTGTCGAGAATGCGTGGATCGCATACGAACTGGAACGGGAAGCGGAGATCAGTGAAGTCGAGCTGAAGCTGACAGGGTGGAGGCAGCGCAGTTATCCGATCGAAATTTTCGTAGGCGACAAAAGCGTCTATCGCGGCCGAACACCCCGCAGCCTGGGCTATGTCACGCTTCCCGTTCCGGTCACTCATGGACGAAGCGTTAGGATCCAATTGATGGACGCTTCCCATGCAGAGGGCGGGCCTGGCAATACCGAACTCCAGAATCAACAGAACGCCGCGACAGGGGGCGAAAGGCAATCGCGCAACGCGCTGAGCATCGTGGAGGCTGAGATTTACGAGTCGCGATAAGTCGTGGCAGACCGAGCGTTTCGCCCTGCCGCTCCGCTCGATGGTGGCGAGCTTGACGGCCCGCGGCGATTCCACAGAAAGAACGCCAGAAGAAGGGGTTCCAACTTTTTAACAACTCCTGCTTGACGTTTCCCATAAGCTACTTAGGTTCGAACCAGTAGGTCGATTCATCTTGGGGACGATAGTATCGCGCTGTCGTTTTGCTGGGTATTCGGCTTGCATCCAGGAGATTATATGGCCAGTGGAAAAGTGAAATGGTTCGATAACCAGAAGGGCTTTGGCTTCATCGCTCAGGATACGGGGCAGGACGTGTTTGTGCACTTCAGCTCCATTCAACAAAAGGGGTTTCGCACGCTGTTCGAGGGAGATGACGTTGTGTTTGACGTGATCACCAGCGATCGCGGGTTGAAGGCCCAGAATGTTCAGAAGATTCGGGTTCACTGAGCGCCTTCGGATTTTGATTCGCCCTTGGTTCCCGCGTCGGCTACCGTGTCAGCGTGCCGATTTTGCGCCACTCCATTGCGAGCCTCTATGTACACGTGCCCTTCTGCGCGCAGAAGTGCTCGTATTGCGCGTTTTTCTCTGAAGCGTCCTCGGGTGAGCTCATCAATCGCTACGTTGCGGCGCTGATCCGCGAACTTGAAATCGTTGCGGACGACTTGCGGCCGCGCACGATTTTCTTCGGCGGAGGTACTCCGTCGCTCCTGAACCTGCAACAATGGGAATCGGTGCTGCGGGCAATGGAACGCCTGAATCTCAATCGCCCGGCAGAGTGGACCGTCGAATGCAATCCCGCCACGGTGTCGCTCGACAAGGCGAAGCTGCTCCGCGATTTCGGGGTCAATCGCATATCGATGGGAGTGCAGTCACTGGACGAGGATCTGCTGGATCGGCTGGGGCGTGTGCACAGCCGCGCGATGGTTTTCAAGTCATTCGAGATCCTGCGGAAGGCGGGCTTCGACAACATCAACCTGGACCTGATGTTCGCCATTCCCACGCAGACGATGGCTGCATGGAAGTCGACGCTCGATGAAGCCATCGCCATGCAGAGCGAGCATCTTTCCACGTATGAAGTGATTTATGAGGAAGACACCCCGCTCTTTCATCAGTTGCAGGCAGGAAAAGTGGACGTGAATGAAGACCTTGCCTGCGACATGTATGAGGAATTGCTGGCGCACTGCACCCACGCTGGATTCGTTCAGTACGAAGTGGCGAACTTTGCCAAAGATGTGGCGTCCGAGCGCGCCTCCGACACTCCTGACGTTCCAAGCCGCGCGTGCCAGCACAATGTAAATTACTGGCGCGGCGGATCATTTCACGGTCTCGGACCGAGCGCGACCGGTTATGTCGAGGGCGTGCGAACGAAGAACTGGTCGAACACGCAGCTTTATTGCGAGCAGTTGGAAAAGGGCAAACGGGCGATTGAGTCCACAGAGACGCTGGAGCCGCTTGCTCGCGCGGGTGAGACGGCCGCGTTCGGCTTGCGCATGGTGGCGGGCTGGCCCTTTGCTGAGTTCGAGAAAACCACGGGCCATGACCTTCGGCAACATTGGGCCGGCGACATGAGCGGCCTGGTGGAGCAGGGGTGGGGGACGCTCGCGCCCGATCGTTTTCAACTCACGTCCACGGGCCTGCGCTTCGCCGATGCCGCAGCTGAGAAGTTCCTGCGCTGATCATTGATGAAACGTCCTCAGAACGCCGCTCTGTTCCTCGACATTGCGAGGCGATTGATGTCACAACCCGCGGCGCCCTTTCACGAACACGGAGTGGCCGCAGAGGTTCAGGCGATTTGCGACGAGCATGGGCTGTTCTGCGATGCTGATGCAACGGGCAACTTGATCGTCCGCCTGACGAAGGCCTGCAAGGCGCGCCCATTGGTCCTCGCGGCGCATATGGATCATCCGGGATTCGAATTCATCCGCCGCCGTGACGCACAAACATGGATCGCACGATTTCTTGGCGGCGTTCCAGAAAGCTATTTCCGGAAAGGAATTCCGCTGCGCGTCATGCCTCAAGGTGCTCCAGCGCGGCTGGGAAGGCGTGTTCCCGGGAAGGTAAAATATTTCGAAATTTTGCTGCGCAAACCCCTCATCGACAAACCCGGATTCGCAGTGTGGGATCTGCCCGCTTACCGAGCGCAGCGGGATCGGATCTCAGGCCGTGCGTGTGACGATCTGATTGGAGTTGCTGCGGTCCTTGCCACGTTGATTCGGCTCAAGCGCGCACGTGTTTCCACCAATGTGATCGGTGCGATCTCGCGGGCGGAGGAGGTCGGGTTCCACGGCGCGCTCATGATTGCGACAAGTGGAATCCTAAAACGTGATGCGCTCGTTATATCACTTGAAACGAGCCGTGAACTCCCTGGCGTGTCGATGGGCCGCGGCGTCATTGTGCGGGTGGGAGATCGCGCGTCGGTTTTCGCTTCTGACGCGACGCGGTACCTGGGTGAGATCGCCAGTCACCTGGCGAAGAATCGGAAAGAGGCCTTTCAATTCCAACGCGCGTTGATGGGCGGAGGCACTTGCGAAGGCACGGCTTACCAGGAGTTCGGGTTTTCCACGGCTGCTGTTTGTGTCGCGCTGGGAAACTACCACAATTGCGCACCTGGGAATCGAATCGCAGCAGAGTACGTGAGCATCGCCGACGCGTTGAGCATGGTGGAGTTGCTGACGGTTGCGGCCAAACGAATGGGATCATTCGATGTGCTGACGCGCAAGTTGTCCACGCGTTTGCAGAAACTGCTGTCCGAAGCGCGGCTCAATTTCAGCAGGCGCGTGCGCAAATCGAAGAGCGGAGAATAGGAGCGGAAATCCGTCGACGAATCACTGGGGTGCAGGTTTGGAAACCTGCGATGCAGCGGACTTCGAAGGCTGCGCTAAAGGGCGGAGAAGGTAGGGCGCTGCAATGAGCCCGGTGAGGATTGCGAGAATCCCGCAGATGACATACGGCAGGCTTGCGCTGTGTTCATAGAGAGGCGCGGCGAAGAGCGGCCCTACGATGCGGGCGAGGCTTCCGGCACTCTGCGCGACCCCGATCGTTGCGCCCTGTTCATCCGCCGGCGTGAGGTTGGAGAGTAATCCAAAGACTGGCGGTCGTGTGAGGTTGGTTCCGATTGCGAGCAGTGCGAGGGCGCCCAGCATGTAAAGCCAGGGCAGGCCATCGGGCTGAAAGAGGCGGCTCCAGAACAGCTGGCCGTTTCCCTTGATGAATGGCAGCAGGAGGAAGCTTGCGCCGGTCAGCACTAGGCTGAGCGCGATCAACCGCGGTTCGCCCATGGCCTTGACGAGTTTCCCAATCGCGCCTCCCTGGACAAAGGCGCCAATCAAGCCGCAGAAAACAAAAAGGGAGATGACCGTGCTCGCCGGCCGGATTTGGTCATCTGTCAGCCCAAGCTGGAAGTTGTCGTTGATCAGCAGCGGCAGCGTGATTTCGAAACAACTGAAGCAGAAGGTCGCGAGGAAGAAGATTCCGATCAGCAGCGCAATGCGCGGCTGCGCGAGCGTGTGCATCCATTGCGAGACGTGGGGACGCACTTTCCGGGGCTGCGCATCGCGGTTCCGGCTTTCGCCCAGGATGAAGAAGGTAAGGACGAAATTCAGTGCGCACAGGCCGGCAGCGAGCCACCCGGGGCCGGAACTTCCGAAGTGGCGCAACCCGATCCAGCTGATGACGGGGCCGAAGATAAAGCCGAGGCCGAATGCCATCCCGATCAATCCCATCTTGCGCGACCGATCCGCTGGGGGCGTGATGTCCGCGATGTAAGCTTGCGCCACAGCGATGTTACCTCCGCACAATCCCGCAACCGAACGCGCGATCAGGATGCCCCACAAAGCGGTTGCGTGATGTTCCATGCCTGACGCAACGGCAAACATGGCATAAGAGGCGGCAGCCCCGGCCGTTGAGATGAGAAGAATTGGCCGTCGTCCAAACCGATCCGACAACCTCCCCCAGATCGGTGCAAAGATGAACTGCATGGCGGAGAAGGAGGCGCCGATGATGCCGATCATCCAGCCGCCGGCTTCGTAATGCTTGCTGTAAATGGGAACGAGAGGAACGACCATTCCGAACCCAATCAGGTCAATGAACACAGTCAGGAAGATGATGAAGACGGAAGGACGGCGGTTCATTGAGCGAAGCAAAAAAAGCGCCGCGGCGCTTGTTGGGTCGGAAATGGCACGCAGGGAGTCTATGTGCGGGTGACAATCCGTCAAGCGGGCCAAACGATGCTTGAAGAGCGCGGTGATGGTTTGCATCGGACGCCCCTTGCGATGTCAATACAGTTGCGCGATCAGTTGGAACTGTAGCAGAATGCGAACGTTCGAAGCGGCTACGATCAAGGGACTGGCGCAACGGACCAAGTACGACATGCCTGAGGCAAAAAACCGAACTAAAAGCGGGAAGACGCGGATCCTGATCGTGGATGATCACGCCATTGTCCGCTTCGGCATTGGGCAGGTCATCAACAAGGAACCCGATCTGCTTGTCTGTGGCGAGGAGGAGAACGCGTCACGCGCCCTGGACGCCATCGCGGCACTGAAGCCCGACCTCGTGATTGCAGACATCTCCCTCAAGGACAGCAGCGGCCTCGAGTTGATGCGCAACATCAAGGCCCAGTATCCGCGCCTGCCGGTGCTTGTCGTCAGCGGGCATGACGAATCGATTTACGCGGAGATCGCCTTCCGTGCCGGCGCGCTGGGTTACCTCATGAAAGAGGAGGCGCTGGAAAAAATTCTCACTGCAATCCGTCGCGTCCTCTCGGGAACTGTGTATGTCAGTGATGCGCTTGCAGCCAAGTTGCTTCAACAGCAGATTCGCGGTCAGAGCACAACCATCCAGGAATCGCCGGTCAAAAACCTGAGCGATCGCGAGATGGAAGTTTTCCGGTTGATTGGGCAATGGAAGAAAACTCGCGACATTGCAGCCGAGCTGCACCTGAGCATCAAGACCATCGAATACTACCGCGAGCAGATCAAACGGAAGCTCAATCTCAAGGATGCCGCTGAGCTGACGCAATACGCCACCTCATGGGTTCAGCGGGAAATCCCGACGTGACATTTTCATCGTCGGGTTTTTCATCATCTCGTTAACTCCGGATTTTTCTTTTCCGTTTTCCTTCGCCGTTTTCACCGGGGATTCCCTTGGGTGTCATTTCGCTCCGCACCGGGGCAAGGAATCGTTGGTGCCCCGATTGTTGTAAATCTCCAAAGGTCTAGGATGGCGTCGTCAATGAAACGCGAATGCGCCAGCCAAACCAAAATCCGGGAGCAACAGCAGATCGTTGTTGCGGGTTCGAGTGCAAGCCGGCTCCTTCACGTTTCATTCGCGACCGGCCGTTGCCGGTTCGCACTCTGCCTGCCGTCGGTGTATGTCGGTCAATTCCCCTCACCTAATGAAACCTGAATCCATGGTCTCGAAAGTTCGGCCGGTCGCAGCATCACAACACTTAACAGGATTGCCAGCAGGCGGGTTGGTCGGGCACATTCAGGCCGCCGCTCTGCGGGCAAAAGACTCATCGCAGGAAGGCTCAATGAAAAAACGCATCAAGTTACTGCTGGTGGATGACCACCCAGTCGTTCGCAAAGGAATCGCATCCTGCCTCAACCAGCACGAACACCTTCAGATTATCGGAGAAGCCGCTGACGGACGCGAAGCACTTCGCAAGGCGCGTGAAATGAACCCTGACATCATGCTCATGGACATCGACATGCCGCATATGAACGGGCTCGCTGTCACCGACCTTCTTCGCAAGGAACTGCCGAAGATCAAGGTGCTGATTCTCTCCATGCACAGCAACACGGACTACATCCTGCGCATCATCCAGTCGGGAGCGCGCGGATACGTCTTGAAGGACGCGGGCACCGAAGAGTTGTTGCGTGCCATCGAATCCATCAACCAGGGCGAGG
This sequence comes from Verrucomicrobiia bacterium, assembly GCA_035629175.1. Taxonomy (NCBI): domain Bacteria; kingdom Pseudomonadati; phylum Verrucomicrobiota; class Verrucomicrobiia; species Verrucomicrobiia bacterium. Next base: position 18,768 of record DASPIL010000012.1, read on the forward strand.
CATTCTTCAGTCCCGAAGTGGCGCGCGCCGCGTTGAACCAGTATGTGAAGGGTTCGGGCACGGTGAACACCCAGGTGACACAACTGACAAACCGCGAGCGTGAAGTGCTCGTCCATATCGCTGACGGCTTGAGCAACAAGGAAATCGCGAGCCAGCTCGGTGTCGGTGTGCGCACTGTCGAAACCCATCGTGAACGGATCATGCGCAAGCTGAACATTCACAGTGTCGCCGGCTTGACCAAGTTCGCCATCTCGCAGGGCCTCGTCTCGCTTCAATGATGATCCCGGATCGCGCCGCGTCATCACCGCGGCGCGGCAAGGTCAATTCACCGCGCGATAAAAGCGGTGGCGAAAACGAAAGGCGTTCGTGTCGGTGAACAGGAACGCTCCACTGACGTCACCCGTAGCGCGTCCGACATTCGTCCACTGGAGAAAGTTAGTGGTTGCCTGGATCACATAGACCGTCGAAGCCCCGCCCGTTCCCTTCAGCCTGAAGAGGTTATTACTCCAGGACGAGCCTCCCAGTTGTGGCGGGCCTGCTCCCGAATCCTTCACCAGGGTGACATCGTTTCCCGTCCCGCCCGAGTAATTGACCCGAAAGTTTTGTCCGCTCGCCGACACGATTCCGTTCTGCGGCAGGCCATTGAATATTCCCGAGACTGGATCCGTGCTGTCGTTTTGAATGATCAGCAGGATGGTTCCGGCAGGCACCTGCGGCGCGGAGGTCACCTGGAGTGTTGCGTTGGACAGGCTGACCGCGCCCGCCACCGTCAGTTGATCGAAGCCAGTTCCCGGCGTCGTGCCAGTTCCGTTCAGGCTGAGCGTCGTGCCCGAGTGAAAATTCAATCCGGATTTGAAGTGAATCAGTCCCGGGCCGGCTTCACCGGGTGTGAGGGTCCCGCCCCGGAATGCATTCACGCCAATTGTGCCCTCCCCATCGAAGCTGCCGCCGTCGACGTGCAGGGTTCCGTTGGCCTGCAATGTCCCGCCATCCAGGCGCAGGGTTCCCGCACTGTTCGTGTGATTCAGCGGCAACTGCAGCGTGCCCACGTCAGACTCAATGATCCCCGAAGCGGTATTGATGAGCCGGAAATCTGAGATATGCGAGATGTCGGATCCGCCAGACTTCCGAATCGTTCCGGTGTTTGTCCACGTGAGCGCCGGGCCGCCATAGGTTTGGTAAATCTGGTTGTTACCCGTGATTTCCCAGATGCCGCCGTTGCTCACGGTGGTTGACGCGGTGCTGCCTCCGAGAAGGTTTCCGCCGCTCCAATTGACCCTTCCCTGGTTGTGCAACTGCAGATTGTAAACGTTCTTGTTCGCGCTGTTCGTGAACTCGAGCGTGCCCGCCGGGAGGACTGTCAGCCGCCCTTCGATGCCTCCCGAGCGGACCACGAGATGGCCCGTGCCCACGCGGTTCGTGCCCATCAACTGCGAGCCGTCGAGCGCCAGGTTGGTGATTGCGCCTGCTTGTTGGAATGTGTTTGCAGTGATGAACACCGATCCGCCGGTGAGGCGCAGATTTGCGATGATGTTCGTCCGCAAGTTCAATGTGCCTCCGTTGAAGCGGTTGGTTCCGGGACCACTGGCGCTGCCTCCAGCGTCATACCAGATTCCCGAACCGATCGTCACCAGTCCGGCCGGCCCGGCGTTCAGCGTGCCGCCCAGGCGATTGCTGGAACCCGCGTTGATTTGAAGCGTGCCGGACAACGACTGCACCTGGCCCGAGGATGCATTGTGGAAATTGAAATCGCTGATGAGGGATGAGCCCGTGCCCGCGCTTTTCTGGAGCATGCCGCTGTTCAGCCAGTTCAACGGCGGGCCGCCGTAGGTTTGATAAATCTGGTCGCTGCCCGTGATCTGCCACAATCCTCCATTGCTGATCGTTGTGGACGACGTGCTGCCGCCCAGAAGATTTCCACCGCTCCATGCGACCGTTCCCTGGTTCAACAGTGTCAGGTTGTAAACGTTCTTGTTGGCTGTCGTGGCGAACAAAAGCGTTCCTCCTGTCAAAATCGTGATCTGGCCTTCGAGACCGCCGGAATTCACGGTCAGAGTTCCTGTTCCAACCCGATTCGTTCCCACCAGTTGCGAACCGTCAAGAGTCAGGTTGGTAATGGCGCCAGCCTGCTGGAACGTGCTGGCGATGACATGAACACTCCCTCCTGTAAGGCGCAGGCCGGGAATGATATTGGTCCGAAGGTTCAACGAACCGCCGTTGAAGCGCGTGATGCCAGTGCCAAACGCCGACCCTCCCGCATCGAACCACGTTCCGCTGGCGATGCTCACC
>DASPIL010000013.1 GCA_035629175.1 Verrucomicrobiia bacterium
ACGCATCGATTAGTCGGCCCTGAATCGTCACGGATTCCGTCACGGAGCTTGAACGTGAAGGATGCGAGGTTCGGAGTCCAGCAAAAATTCCATCAGGTTGTTAAGCCCGATCTCCACCCCCTCAAAATCTGATGTGCGCCCAGAGATTGTGTGCTTTGCGCCGTCCCGCGAATCAGGGCAGAAGGAACCGATCTCAACCCGACAATCACTCGTCCCTCCCTCGGACGCATTGCGCGCAAGCCAGTGTCGCTCACGCGAGGCGGACATCGCAGCGCGATGTCCTACCTTCCGCGCGGCGCGCGCGCGAGTATCGTCGCATCACTTGCCTGCCCGAATCGATCGACTGCTGTGATCGCCACCACATCGGGTGTTCCGCCCAGCGCAACTTTGCGCTGCTGGCCTGCGAGAATGTCCGTTTTCCAATCGTTCTTCACCTTTCGCTGCACCACCCACCATCGAATGACGTGGTTGGTGCTGCCGGGATTCCAGGTGAGTTGGTTCAGGCGATTCACTGTTACAGTCGGTTTGGCGGGGAGTGACGAACTGAGCCATGTCGAAGGGGGAACCAGGGATTTGTCACGCTGCACTTCGCCCTCAAGCCGGGGCAATAGTGGCGGGTTGAGGAAAAGTTTGCTCGCGCTGTATAGAATGTAGCCGCCGACATCACGCCGCTCGCGAGTAAGTTTGATCTGATTCGGGATTTCTTCGGGTTTCCATCTGTTGCTCAGGGCGTACGCCGCTGACATTCCAGGCCAGAGATGGCGGCCTTTGACATTTTGCTGACGCCACCAATCCAGCAGCAGCGGGAAACTTTGTTCTCGCGAATCAATGGTCCAATAGAGTTGCGGCGAGAAATAATCGACCCAGCCGTTCATCAGCCACTTGCGCGAATCCGCAAAGAGCTTCACGTAGTTGTCCGATCCCCGAATTTGCGGCGGATGGCCCGGACGCCAGATGCCGTGGGGGCTCACGCCAAACTTGATCCATGGTTTTCTTTCCTTGATGGAATTATGCACTCGTGAAATGAATGCATCCACGTTGGCGCGACGCCAGTCTTCGCGGCTCAACTTCCCGCCCGCCCCAAACTTTCGCCAGCTTGGATCATCAGGAAAGGGAACGTTCGCCTCGATCGGATCGGGATAGAAATAATCATCAAAATGCACGGCATCGATGTCGTAGCGCTGCACGACATCCATGACAACGCGCAACGAATGTTCCTGCACCTCGCGTTCACCCGGATCGAGCCAGAGATACTGGCCGAAGCGCTTGACGAGGTGGGGTTTCGATTGGCTGATGTGGCTGGGACTGACCCGGCCTTCGTGGCTCTTGTGCAGGGCGCGATAGGGATTGAACCACGCGTGCAGTTCAAGTCCGCGTTTGTGCGCTTCGTTGATCGCAAACTGAAGGGGATCGTACGCGGGTTGCGGCGGCTTGCCCATCGCGCCCGTCAGGTATTCGGACCATGGCTCAAGATCCGACTTGTAGAAGGCGTCGCATGCCGGGCGAACCTGCAGGATGATCGCGTTCAGGTTGAGGGACTCCGCACGGTCGAGGATGGAAATGAGTTCTGCCTTTTGCGCCGTCGAATGCATGCCGCGTTTCGAGGGCCAGTCAATGTTGCCGACCGTCGCGACCCAAACTCCGCGGAATTCGCGTTGCAGGGTGGGGGGTGATTCTGTCGAAGGCACGTAGCTTGCCGTCAGCGCGCGTGGGATGAACCCCAAAAGAATGGCAAATGAAATGGCGGCCTTGAGAAACATGCGTGTTGTCTTGCGGACGTTGACAGCACGCACGGTATTCAGCAGTGCTTCCCCACCGCAAGGGCGAAACGCCCGTGGCACGCGACGGCGACGACTTGTGCCCGGTTCAATTGGCGCTACGGGCGATTCAATCGATAGAACCGGTTCGTCGGGCTCACGCTTGAATTGGTCACGCTGAACCTTCCGTCCACGACGATCGGTTCATTCGTGATCGATGACCAGTTCGCCGTTTGCAGCAGGTCGTTGCCTTCCAGTTGGAAGCCTGCGGCAGAGGTTGACCAATGGAGCCGGACCCGGTCGGCGGGGGCTGGATCGATCTCCAGTAAGGGCTGGCACTGCAGACCGCTCACCACGAGCGTGTAGTCGCTGCCCACACCTGCGTCCACCTGGTTGACCACGACTGCAAAGGCGCTGTTCGCGGGCACAACCATCGAGAATGGGAGCGAATTGCCCTGCGACGTGCTGAATCCGAGGTCGGCCAGATAATTGTTGCAAAGGTTTGCCGGATCGTAGGAGCCGAGATAAGCGGCGGCCATTGTTTGCTGCGCGCCATGAACCGTCAACGAAGTGTAGACACATTGTTCGCTGGAGCTGGAATTTGTGAAGTTGTAGACGTCGTAATTGCGGGGAAGGTCGTGTTCAAGCCCGGGACACACTTTGGATTCTGCGCAAGTACTTCCAGTTCCGCTTCGAGTCAGCCGTCCCATTTGAACCGCGTCCGTGTTCGTGATGGAGCCCGTAAACACGCCTGGGCACGTCTCGCAAGCGCCGCCGCCACTGGAACACTCCGTGGGCGAAATAAAGAGCGACCAGCAACGCAACGTGCCCACCGCGCCGCCGGAATCGTCTCTCAGAATCAATCGCCACGTTCCGTTTGCATCCACAGCCTCCTTGCCAATGAAAGCCGAAAGTTGCTGCTCCGGGCGGAAGGTGCCGACGTAAGGAGGCGCACCCGCGGTGATCGCCGTGGCTGCCGCGTCATCGAATAGTGTCCTGCTGTCATCGATGCAATCAGAGCCGTAATCATCTCCCGTCCCGCCGTTGTCGCTCGACAGGTTCACAATCGTTCCGTCGGGCGACATCAGGGCAATCTCGAGATCCTCGTTTGCCGTGTGGGTGACGTAAAGAGAGACCCTGACTCTCCTGATTGGAGTGGTAATTCCAGCAACGGCCACGGATGAAGTGATGGAGGCGGAGTCGGGAATGGCTGCGTTCACGTTGTTGTTGAAACGCAGCGGAGTGCCCGTAAAGCCGCTTGGAACTGTAATGACGCGGGCAAAGGAGCCGTTATCCGACGTGATCGTCAGTTTCAATTGGACCTCTTCAGAGCATTCAAATGACGGCAATGTGCTGACCTGGAAAGGCGTGATGTTCGTTGCGTGGCCATTGACAGCGAGGTTCGGGTACGCCGATTCGGGTTGTGTCACGACAACGCCGTGTCCTGTCGCAGACAGGATCGCGGACACGTTCGCGAGCGGAACCCCTGATTGATTCGTCACGACGAGGCTCAGCGTGTTGCACTCGTTTGGATCCAGCGTGCCGTTGCCGTTGCCGGATGTGATTTGCGGATTGAGCACGCCGATTGGACTGTTCGTGTAGGTGAGTACAATGTCGTTGTCGTAGTTGATGCGGAACTTGTGAAGTCCCGCGGAAACAAGGCTGTGGTTGGGAAGCCCCGCGAACGTTCCGATAATCGGCTCGACGCCGTCGTTCACCACGATCGTGAACTGATCTCCTTCAACAGGCACAAACGGCCCGGGAACTGACAACGTCAACGCACCGCCCACCTGGTTTGTTCCGATCGCCGATAATGCGTCATGGTCGAAGTCAGTGCCCGTGATTTCAATCACCAGCTCGGATCCAGCACCCAGCAGGAGATCCTCGCCGATCAGGGTTCCCGGCGCCAAGTCTCCCGGGGATACAATGCCGCCTGCGGAATTCTGAATTCGTCCCACCCGGCCGTGTCCAGCCAGCGTTCCGAACTCTCCAATGATTGCCGTGCTGTCAGGCTGGGTCCCGTTCACAATCAAGGTTCCACCGTTGATGGTGGTTACACCCGTGTAAAGGTTGTTGCCGGTAAACCGCTGCGTGCCCGTGGTGTTAAGGAATTTGTTAACACCGCCCGTGCCGCTGATCACGCCGTCGAAAGTTGCCGTTGTATTGTCGAACCCAATGTTCAGCGTGGCTGCTCCCAATTCAACGTTGCCGGTTCCAGCCAGTGAGCCAATCGCGTCGCCGAATCCTTCGAGATCCCACAAGCCCGAGCTGTTGATCGTGATGCGGGACGTGTTGGCAATCTGGTTCAAGCGGGCAAGGCGGACGACATCTGAGTTTGCCGCCCCGATTCCATCACCGATGACGAGCGGGCCTGGGATCGCGTCATTCACGCCGTTGACGTTCAGAACAAGTGTTCCTGCATTGACAAAGGTTGTTCCCGCATAGGTGTTCACGTTGGTGCCGAAGAGTGTGAGGGTGCTCGCGCCGATCTTTGTGAAACCGCCCGGACCCGTTATTGGCCCGGCGATTCCGAAAGCTGAGCTGGCTTCGATTGTCACATCGGCGCCCAGGGCGATCTGACCGTCCCAGGTGGCGGTTGCAGTGTTCTGCAGGGCGCCTGACGGATTGGTTGAATTCAATGTAAGGACCTCGTTCGTGATATGGGCATCCGCGAGCATCAAGACTGCGTTGCTGTTAACCACGGTTCCCGCCGAACCAAAAAGTGCGAACGTCGAACCAAGCCCCTGGTTGTTGAGAATCCGCAGTTGCCCATCGTTCACCGTGGTTGGGCCGCCATAGGTGTTCGCCGCGTTCAGGGAAAGAAGGCCCGCGCCCGCCTTGGTCAAACCCGCAGAAAAGAACGGTAAACCGCCGCTGTTGCCGCCAGATATCGTGCCGTTCACCTCCAGGTCTGCCGACCGTGGCGTGTCCGCGATGTTGAAAAGGCGGGTCGCTGAACCGAGGTGCAGGTTGCCGTTGATGACCGAATTGGAAACTCCTGAACCGATGACGGAAACCGTTCCTCCGATTTCGAGACGGCCGGTTGTGGTCTCGACTGTTCCGCCGTCGTTGAAGGTCAACGATCCGATGACGTTCGTTTCGTTGTTGTTGTCCAATATGCCACCGTCCCGCAGCGTGACGTCAGCGCCCGCTCCGAACTGGTTGTCCGTAAGCATCAGCAGTGTGTCGACTCCGGAGCTGTTGCCGATCACGACGTCGCCGGACAGCGAAGTCACGCCGTTGGCTTTGGCTGCTGCGATGTACCCGCTGTTGATTGCGACCGTGCCCGTGAAGGTGTTTGCCGCGCTCCCGGAAAAGCGCAAGCCGCCCGCGCCCGTGCCGCGTGTGATATTGCCGGAACCGGAGATTGAGCCCGAAAGGTTCAACTCAGTTCCCGCATCGGTCACATTCACCGTCATGTTCCTGCCGTTCAGGTTGATATCGCCCGAAATCTGCAACCCACTGCCGACTCCCGAGCCCGTGACGGCGAACGTTTGATTATTTGTTGCAAGGGTGATGTCGGGGTGAAACGTATTCGCGCCGCCGGTGCTGCTCTGGGTAATGCCGCCTGTCAGAGTGATGGCGTTTCCGTAAACAAAGAAGCTGCTGCCCACTCCGATGAAGCTGATCTGTGCAAACGTGCGGCCGCTCAGGTTGTTTGTGATCTGGCCTGCCCCGACTGCGGCGTTGAAAACGAGTGAATCATTATTTTGCGGCGCGCTTCCACTGTCCCAATTGGCGCCGACGCTCCAGTTGCCGCTCACAGCGCCGCCAGTCCACGTGACGACCGCAGCGGAAAGATTGAAGCACGCCGCCAACAACAACAGGGCCAGGACGACGCTCCACCGTGGAAGCCAAAGGGCGCACGGGCACAAAATTGCAGGACGCATCTCTTTCATAATACGGAACGGATCGGAACGGTTTTTCGGGGGACGGGCGCGATTCCCGCATGCCGCGCGGAAAATTACAAGGCCTTTTTTTGTTCATAAAAGTTCCTGCCGGTCAACAGGGCGTGTTTCGGCGGGTTGGATCGGCTTGCGGAGCCTGACATATTTGTTTTCTTGCCTGCCGGGGTAGTTCACGCCCTGGCAGTTCAGCTTGGAAACCTTCGTTGCGTTGGAGGCAAAATTCTTCAATGCTCTGCGACTCGCGGTTGAATGGTTATGAAGCTCTGGAAAAAAATGGCAGTGGGAACGGGAGCGGCCGTGGTTTCAGCAATGTTGCTCATCAACCCAAAATTGACCAACCCCCCGGTAACTCCCGGCCGCGATTTTCTCGCGAGCAATACGCCGCCTGCCAGGATCACCGCCATCCTTCGCAATGCCTGCTATGACTGTCATTCGCATGAAACGAAATGGCCGTGGTACAGTCATGTGGCGCCGGTTTCGTGGTGGCTCGTTGATCACGTGAACCATGGCCGCGAGGAGTTGAACCTCTCGGAATGGCCGCACGACGACCCCAGGCGCGCCGCGCGACGCCTGAGCCGCATGGCAGAAATGGTTTTGGACGGCGAGATGCCGCTGAACGATTATGTCCGAGGCCATCCCGAGGCGAAGCTCAGCGATGCACAACGGGAGGGTTTTTCCGATTGGGCAGAGCAGGAGGCCGAACGCCTTCGGGCCAGCGCCCCTGCTGCGGAGAGAGAATGAACATGTTGCGCTACGAATTCATCCCGGCAAACGAGCGATCTCAACGCCTTTGGGTCATGCTCCACGGACTCGGCGATAGCATCGAAGGTTATCGCTGGCTGCCCGAGGCGATGGATCTTCCCTGGATGAACTACGTGCTCGTCAATGCGCCCGATGCGTATTACGGGGGATTTTCCTGGTTCGATTTCGTCGGTGACATGGTGCCAGGCGTCGGCCGCAGCCGCGGCTTGTTGTTTCAATTGCTGGATGAACTTCGCGCCAAGGAATTTCCGTCCGAGCAAACCATCCTCGGGGGCTTCTCGCAGGGTTGCCTCATGTCGATCGAAACCGGCCTTCGCTATCCGCATCTGCTGGCCGGAATCGTCGGTGTCAGCGGTTACGTTTGTGAACCCGAAAAGCTCGTGCTGGATCTTTCGCCCGTTGCAAAACAGCAACGAATACTCCTGACGCATGGGACGCAGGATCCTCTGTTGCCGTTCGAACAATCACGCGCGCAGATTGCCACGCTCGAGGCAGCTGGGCTCAACATTCAGTTTCAGGCCTTCCCCAAGGCACATACGATTGCCGGCCAGCAGGAGATCGACATCATCCGCCGCTTTGTGATCTCCTGCTATTCCTGAAACCAGATCTGCTGCGGGCGCGCGGCCGGCACTGGTTTTGCATCGATCGCGTGGTCCACAACCCGTCGCATCTTGTCGAACCACCAGGCGGCGCGCGGAGACCTGTTAGCTCGGCGATTCACCGAACGGCACGGCGTGCGTTTCGCGATTTCCAATTCCATTTGTTGATTCATCATAGTTTTGCCTTTCTGCAGATGAATCTACGCAAGGGGCTCGGACATCCGCTGTCCAAGCCAAAGAAATGGGGAGGGGGTGGGGGCGATGTTTGTCGCGGGTTCGTTGAGCGCCGAGATTTAGAAAGCTCTCACGCGTTTCATGGTCCCGCGCGCAGTTGCGCCATCGCGGGAACCAAAGTTCGAAAACAAGTCGCGAACGGTTTTGTCAGGCCGCGGGCGCCGCAGCACTGCACAAATACGAGTGAATCGCTTTGGCAGCGTTCTTTCCGTCACCCATCGCAAGAATGACAGTTGCCGCGCCGCGGACAATATCGCCGCCTGCAAACACGCCAGGAACGTTGGTCATGCCGTTGTCATCCACGACAATGTTTCCGTGCCTGTTGAGCTTGAGATCGGGGCATGTGGCCGTGAGAAGGGGATTCGCGCGGGTGCCAATTGCCACAACCACCACGTCGCATTCAACAACGAATTCTGAACCCGGCACCGCTTCCGGCCGCGCGCGTCCCGAGGCGTCGGGCGCTCCCAGTTTCATTTGCACGCACTTCAAGCCGCTTACCCAACGTCCGTTGTTTCCTATGACTTCGATGGGAGCCGTCACCAGGTGAAACTGCACGCCTTCGTCCTTCGCATGATGCACCTCCTCCGTGCGCGCGGGCAACTCGTCCAATGTGCGGCGGTAAACGATCATTGCCTCCTGTGCGCCCAGGCGTTTCGCCGTGCGGACGGCGTCCATGGCCACATTCCCGCCGCCCACGACAGCGACGCGCTGCCCTCGCAAGACGGGTGTGTCGGATTCCGGAAATTGGTAGGCCGCCATCAGGTTGATGCGGGTCAGATATTCATTGGCCGAGTAAACCCCTTTGAAGTTCTCGCCGGGGACATTCATGAACACAGGCAGTCCCGCGCCGTTCGCAATGAAGACAGCATCGAAGCGCTCGCGCAGTTCCGGCAGGGTGTAGGTGCGGCCGATGATGACGTTGCACTCGATTTTAACACCGAGATCCTGAAGCCGCTCGACTTCCTGGGCGACGATCGCCTTGGGCAGTCGAAATTCCGGAATGCCGTAAACGAGCACGCCGCCGGGTTTGTGCAGCGCCTCGTAGATGGTGACATCGTGCCCGGCGCGCGCCAGTTCGCCCGCGGCTGTCAGACCCGCGGGCCCCGATCCGACAATGGCAACGCGCCGCATGCTCGGTGCCGGTTTCACTTGCGGCAATTGATCACGGTGATTGCGCGCCCAGTCCGCGACGTATCGTTCCAGATATCCGATTCCTACCGGCAATCCTTTTCCGGAACGCACGCATTCGCATTCGCATTGGGTTTCCTGCGGGCACACACGCCCCGTGACGGCTGGCAGCGCATTGTCGTTCAGGAGGCTTCGCGCGGCTTCGGCGATATTTCCCTGCGACAACAGGTCAATGAAGGTGCGTATGTTCACGCCGACGGGGCAGCCCTTCATGCAACGCGGATCCTTGCATTGCAGGCAGCGATCCGCTTCCAGCAGCGCCATCTGTTCCGTGAATCCGAGGTTCACCTCCGTGAAATTCGCGGCCCGCCCAGACGCTGCCTGTTCCCGCATTTTCTGCCGGTCGATCTGCAGCCGTTGACGTGTGGTGAGGCGTTCGGGCATGGACTTAGGAAGGTTGATGCGCAACGCGGCATTTTCCCGCAGCGCAGGCGTTTGCGCGTTGCTCGAATTCACGATACGTGGAAAGCCGATCCTGTAACTCGTCGAAATCCACCTGATGCCCGTCAAATTCCGGCCCGTCCACACAAGCGAATCGAACTTCGCCGCCGATGCTCACCCGGCAGCCGCCGCACATTCCCGTTCCATCAATCATCACGGGATTCAATGAAACGATCGTCGGGGTGTGAAATGGAAGCGTCAACGCAGCGACCGCGCGCATCATCGGTACCGGGCCAACGGCATAAACCATGTCAATTCCGCCGAGTTGCAGCAGGTCACGCGCAGCGTCGGTGACAAAGCCCCGCCGTCCGTGGCTGCCATCGTCCGTGCAGACCTGAACGTCACCGAGCTTCCGCAGTTCCGATTCGAATATCACCCATTCGCGGGAGCGCCCCCCGATGATGCTTGTTACGCGAACACCGTTTTGATGAAGGCCTTGTGCGATGGGATGAACGACGGCCGTGCCCACGCCTCCGCCAATGCAGATGGCGTGACCTGAACTGATCAATTCAGTGGGATGCCCGAGCGGGCCTGCGATATCCTTGATCGCTTGGCCTGGCTCCAACGCGACGAGATCGCGGGTGCTTTTGCCAACTGCCTGGATCACCAATGCAATTGAGCCTTCAGCCGCATTCGCGTCTGCAATCGTCAAGGGAATGCGCTCAGCGCGGCCCTCAAGGTGAACAATGACGAACTGGCCCGGTTTGCGAACGGCAGCGATCCGCGGAGCGAGAACGTCCATCCGTGTGACGTTCGGGCTGAGCTTTTGCCGGCGCAGGATCGTATGCATCGGGGGTAAGTTTGCGCCTTCGAAGAACCCGGTCTGTCCACAGATTGTCCAAGCTTGAACCTATGTTGTTTGCGCCGGATAGTCCGGCAGACTGGCCCGAACGTCATCTGCCCCGGAATGCGCTGAAACATCAAACCCCTTCGTGTGGGCTGTGCCGGTCGCGTGAGACATTCCTTATCGTCAGCGGATTCGCGATCGTTCACAGATACTGCCCTCGCGTGCGTGTTCGGCATATTCTCTTAAGGCCGCATCAAGACGCGCGGTTCTCACAAAACGGTTGATCACCTCTTTCACCCGGTGTTCGTAGCTGGATGCCATCTCTCCCAGTCCATGAAGCCCTGCTTCGATGCAGGCACCGTGAGGAAGGCGAATGGTGTCTTCCAGAACCGAGAAAACTGCATCTTCAAGCGCCGCCTTGTCGTTTGCCTCATCCAGGTAAGACAGAGGACAGACATCCCAGAACATGTAGCAAATTGAATTCAACTCGGAGGCACCAGGCTCATCGATGTGTGCCAAAGTGCCGGTGCATCGGTTTGCAAAGCAATTCCGATACAAATCATAGATGGATCGGATGCCTTTGACTTTCTGAGACACGGAAATATCCCCATCTCTTAAACTGAATATAAAATCGGACCCGGACGGTGATGCCAGAAACCAAATGCCTTGATTGACTTGCGCGTCGGTAAACTCACGAAGGTCTTGCCCGGACCGTACGAAAGTCTCGCAGATCAATTGGGCATAATCGGCCTGAGTCGCTTCGAAAACCGGGGCATTGATGTTGAAATACCACGGGCGATCACTTACTGGATGATCGAAGACATATCGAATCCACTCTTGGTACCGTGTGTGCATTAAGCAGTTGTTTCCTTCCGAGAACTATCAACCCCGCCGGCGGCCGCCGGAAACGGCCCGGTCGCTAGAACAGTCGCTGACGAATCACCTGAACTATCGGCCTGCCGCACGGCACCGCGGGCGATCCCGTCCGCTCAGGAAGCGTGGACTCGCGACCAACCCGGGATATCGCGCGGACAATTCCTCGTGGCACCCGCTCCAATGTGTCTGAGCGGGATCTCCGCGCCGCCCGCGCGAACATGTATGCTTGGGTTCGGCGTTTGGAGAGCCTTTGAGATTGTACGGGGGGAAGCCACAGGAGGCAGCAGCAAAGTTAGTAAACAATGCTCCGCTGAACAAGAGCCAGAACGCGCAGGACCACGCGTCGGCAAGCGGCCACGCACCCGCAACCCTTCACCCCCAAGCCGCCTGAAGGCACGCGCTCCGGACCGCGGCGTTCACACCGGTTCCGCCCCGGGCTCGCGCCGGGTATGTCCACCGGACTCTCCTCCGTGCAGAAAGCCAGTAGCGTAACTGAGAAAATCTTGCCAGCAGGAACGATTGCCTTATAACATGTGCGCACCGTCCAGAACATTGCTTAAGGTCTGTCATGCCACATGAGGTTTCACTTATCTCAACGATAGCCGTCGGGTTTGTCCTGGCAGTTGTGTTCGGTTTGATAGCCAACCGGCTGAGACTTCCGCCTTTGGTTGGATACCTGGTCGCGGGTGTTGTTATTGGACCATTCACACCGGGCTATGTCGCAGACGCTGGTCTGGCCGGGCAATTGGCGGAGATCGGCGTCATGTTGCTCATGTTCGGCGTGGGGCTGCATTTCTCAGCCGCAGACCTTATGGCTGTGCGCCGGATAGCGGTTCCCGGAGCACTGCTTCAAATTGGGCTGGCGACGGCCATCGGCGCCGGAATGTCGGTTCTATGGGGGTGGAGCTTTGGCGCGGGTCTGGTCCTGGGACTCAGCTTGTCCGTTGCAAGCACGGTCGTTCTGCTCAAGGCGCTGGAAGAGCGCAACATCGTTTCGACAGCAAATGGCCGCATCGCCGTGGGATGGCTCATCGTCGAGGATCTTGCAATGGTTCTCGCGCTGGTGCTTCTCCCCGCCTTTGCGCCGGCATTGGGCGGCAGCTTGCCGGATGGAGCCAAGGGCACTGGCAATGTCGGGATGTTTGTTGCCGTGGGTGTCACCATACTGAAGGTCGGCGCCTTCGTCGCCACTGTTCTGCTTCTTGGCCCGCGTTTGCTGCCCTGGCTTTTGCGCACCGTCGCGCGAACCGGCTCGCGGGAGTTGTTCACCTTGTCCGTGCTCACGATCGCCCTGGGTGTCGCGTTTGGATCGGCAAAGCTTTTCGGTGTGTCCTTCGCCTTGGGAGCGTTTTTCGCCGGGGTGGTGCTCAGTGAATCCAACCTCAGCCACAAGACCGCCGCCAACTTGCTGCCGTTGCAGGACGCCTTTGCCGTGCTGTTTTTCATCTCCGTCGGCATGTTGTTCAATCCAAAGATCATGGTGACCCAACCGTTGATGGTTGTCGCAGTGCTGCTGCTGATTGTCGTGGGCAAATCCCTGACGGCGCTGATTATTGTCATGGCACTGGGCTATCCCGTAAGCGCCGCCCTCACGGTTTCGGCAGCATTGGCGCAAATCGGGGAATTCTCCTTTATTTTGGGTGCGCTCGGACTTTCCTACGGCCTTTTGCCAGTGGATGGGGTCAGCTTGATCCTTGCAGGAGCCTTGCTATCGATCAGTTTGAATCCACTGGTCTTTGCCGGCACGGAAAAATTGATCGCCTGGATTCAAAGGAATCCATTCTGGTGCAGCAGGCTGGAAGAGGCGCGGTTAGGTCCGTTGAACCGCTTGAAAGCCGACCTCGAGGCGGTGCGCCAGAGGTTTGAAAAGAAATCGGCCGCACATCGAACGTTCACGCCGGCAGAACTGGTGGATCGCTTCCCCTTTTTCTCCAGCTTGACCCCCGAGCAACGGGAAACCGTGATTTTGCATTTTCAAACCCGGACCGCACAGCCGGGCGAACGCATCATCCGCGTGGGCGATAAGCCCGACGCGGTATATTTTATTTCGTCAGGCGAGGTCCAGGTGGTGTTGCCAGGAAAGCGGATCAAATTAAGCGCAGGGAGTTTCTTTGGTGAAATGGCCTTGTTGAGCGGGGCAGTGCGGACGGCGGACGTGACTGCCCTGGACTATTGCACCTTTCTGACGATCAACCAGCGTGACTTCCGCGAACTGCTGCGCAGATATCCCGGAATGCGCGGGCACATCGCCGATCTCGCTGAGCAACGGAGCAACATGAACCGGGTTTTGCAACCGACAGCTCCATGACTGGGTTCTAAGCTGATGATGAGGAGAATGAACCCGCACACAAGCAAGGTAATCGTGAGTCTCCACCATCGCACGATTGCGAATGCGGCTGTCGCCAAATCAATAAGACCGACCATAATCGCGAGAAGTTCAAGCATCAGTCACCACGCAGGCATCGACGCTGCACCTGCACGCCGCCAAACACCAGCCGAAACTCGCCCGTGATTTTGCCCAGCGTGCGGGTGTCGTCGCGTGCCGTCAGAGCCGTGACAGATCACGGCGTCGGCTCTGGCGCCTTGTTGGACTTCTTTATACGACCAGGAAACCACCTCGGAACTCGGTCGCAATACTCTTTGAACGTCGAACCGAAACGCCCCTGCAGTTCGGGCTCTTCAAATCGCACCACGGCCACGTGGAAGTAGATAAATAAGAGCAGCGGCAAGCCCAGATCCACTGGACGCCAAGGAGGATAGAGCAGACCTACGCCGAGCAGCAGCGTGATCCCTCCCAGATAGATCGGATTTCTGACGTATCGGAATGGCCCATCCGTGACGGGCGCGCTGGCGACTCCTCCGCCTCCTTGACGCTCGCCGCGCGCGAGGGTCACGGTGCTCGAAAAATGGAGAACGAGTCCGACGATAACGACAGCTCCGCCCAGCCAACCAAGGGGATCGGTGCGCACCGCCAAAACGCTCGTGCCGTCGGTTTTGAAATACGCGAGGCCTGCGGCCGCGCCCAACCAGATGACGGAGCGAAGCGCAGCGTTGATCCAGAATTGTAGACTCACGTTTTCCCTTCTGGGATTACCCAACGATAAGGGAGAGCGACCGCCGCTGGGAGCGGGCTAAGGCAAGCACGATCGGTTGAAATTCCCAGCCCGGCCGGCAATCTGCCAGGCGCGGCGGCGGTTCTGCCGCCCACTCTGGTTGGGCGTCGTGCT
The DNA here is from genome assembly GCA_035629175.1 of Verrucomicrobiia bacterium. Taxonomy (NCBI): domain Bacteria; kingdom Pseudomonadati; phylum Verrucomicrobiota; class Verrucomicrobiia; species Verrucomicrobiia bacterium. Next base: position 13,780 of record DASPIL010000013.1, read on the forward strand.
CACACAAAAACGTCACTTTCGGGTTCGCAAATAGTCGGAAAGCTTTGAGCCGTCGGGAACCTGAGTTTCAATCGTCAACAATTTTGACGTGAAGTAAACGACAGCTAGGGGAATCGTGATTACAAAGAAGCAGAGTAGCACGAGGATGATCCAACTGCCGTGCCATTCGTATCGAGTAACTTTATCCATATGCGGATTTGGGTCGCTAAGTTGTCATATCAACGACCAAGCTCACGCACAGCCGCCAGGCTGACGCATGAACTGGAACGATGATGTTGGAATTTCATAAGCCGCTCAACTGCCCAGGATGGCGGCTGTTGCGTGCAGCGCCTTGTTGAACGAAGCCGCTGTGCGGCGGGGGAGACGAGTGGATGGGCGGCTTCGCATGATTTGATGCATTGGTGGTTTCCTTTGCGTGCGCTTTCTCCGATCTTCGTTGACGGCGGGCCAGCACACACGCTGGCTCCGCTTTTCTAACGTCAACATTCAATCAACTGCGTCATGCATATAAAAAAAGTTGCCCGCACGCCATCCTTAATTCCTTCGCCGATGATCTGAAGCTGCTCAGTCTTTCATCCGCACATTCATTAGCTCATCCCCGGTGGCGGACTCGGTCCCGACGGCCGGCAATGGATCGCCTCGGACAAAAAGTTCCTGCTCCATCACAAGGCCTTGGGCGCCCACGTGCGCACACTCTTTAAGGAACGATTGCTCAAGGAACATCCCGCACTGTTCGCGCAGGTGCCCAAGTCCGTTTGGAAAAATCCATGGAACGTCGGTTCCCAGGCCGCCGATTCCGGAGAGAATGCCTTGCGTTATCTGGCGCGTTACATCTTCAAGACCGCCACCGGCAATCGCAAAGTCATCCTGCTGCCGGAGGACAAGGTTCTGTGGACCTATCGCGACAGCAAAACCCGCAAGTTCACTTCCATCAAGCTGGAGCCGCTGGAAGGATGAGCCGCTTTTTGCAGCACACTTTGCCGCGCGGGTTTGCCCGCGTGCGCACCTTCGGCTGGTTGCGCCAGGCAAGCACTGAACAAAGCGTTTCGATCTGCAGGGCCAGGCTCACTAGCGCGTCAAGGTCTGTCCCAAGGCGTGTCGGAAGGTTGCCGCCAAAAACAATCCGCAAAGAAGACCTTCGTTTGCAAGCCCCTCTGAACCTTTGACGCGGCTTCGTCCAACCCGGGAATGCAAATAACCTGAAGCGAAGGGGAACCACACCGTTCGGATTGAATCAACACCTCCCCACGCTTGACTTCAGGTTATCTACATTCCTTTTCTTGTTCGGCATTACTCTAGTGACCCCCTCCGTTGGTGTGGACTAAACCCGTGATCATCAATCCCGGCAGCACGACCACTACTCCCTCATCGTCTGAAATCACCACACGCCCCCCCGATGGAGGCAGATAAATGTGATCCACTGTCGGCACGCGATACTCCCGTCCATCCGAAGTGCGTACCGTGAAAGGAACAAACGGAGTGATCTCCATGTGCTTGCGAATGTCGCCTGTCATACGGCTCAGCCTACGTCTGCTTCTACGTCGAAACAAGACTCATGACGTCACCTGAGTAGTGATGCCGAACGCCAGAACTCACACACGCCGGGCCAAGGCGCGTGAACCGCGGAGCGGAACTGAAAACGCTCGCCGCCGTTGTGTGCAGTGATCTTGTTCGACAATCGTTTCATTTGTTTGTCTGAGACGCCGCAATCTCCGCCGCGATATGAGTCTGCAAGGCTACAATGGCAGCCTACAATCTTTCCGTGTGTCGCAGAGATAATTCGCTGGATTTCAATACCATACGCCGAATTCACCTTGGATTTAGCGCTTTAAGCGCGTTTTTTCGAGCCAATTTTCCACGTGTAAGGAAGCGAATCCTCCGCCAACACCCACCCGGTGGCTGATTCGAGAAATCCCATCTGTCGGCGCGTCGCGATCTGCGGTTGCATTGCCTCGACAAATCCGCGGCTCCCGACCGCCAGTCCCTCAGTCCAGCTTGGCTCTCGTTCCATTTGCTTGGATGCAATCCGCTCTTCAAGGC
>DASPIL010000014.1 GCA_035629175.1 Verrucomicrobiia bacterium
CATCCAGATTGAAAGGCTTCAGAGAACCACGAATCACACGAACCACACGAAAAAAGCGCCGGGTGGCAGAAGTTTAGAACCTCCTCTTCCCGGCCTTCTCCTCCGGCTACGCTCGGAAGAGAAGGAGAATCTTAAAGGCAGTCGCCCTGTTTTCGTGTGATTAGTGTGATTCGTGGTTAATAATTCCCTCCGCCCACCTTGCCTTCAATTCGCGCAATTAGCGGGATTCGCGTAAACCCGTTTTCCCCTCTGCATCCGGACGAAAAGCTTCAGAGAACCACGAATCACACGAACCACACGAAAAAAGCGCCGGGTGGCAGAAGTTTAGAACCTCCTCTTCCCGGCCTTCTCCTCCGGCTGCGCTCGGAAGAGAAGAAGAATCTTAAAGGCAGTGCCCTGTTTTCGTGTGATTAGTGTGATTCGTGGTTAAAATTCCCTCCTCCACCTTGCCTTCAATTCGGCAATTAGCGGAATTCGCGTAAACCCGTTTTACCCGGGCCCAGGCGCCTACGGAATCCGTGCACGATAAAAGAATTATGTGCCGTGCTGCCGGATTCGGTTCCCGGTCATCAGGTGCTTCAGACGGTCAGGGCACATATTTGGGCCGGGAACAAAATATCGATTATGTTCCGCGGAACAATCGATAAACACCCGGCGTGTGACGCCGCCAAACGAGCGAAACGCGTTATCCAAGCACCGGATGAAGTTCTCCGTGGTCTGACGCCAAACCACTTCACTGTAGCCCTTGCGCGAATGACTCAGCACCACCCAGAAGAGGTGCGGGCGACGACGCTTGCCATCCTCAACGACAAAGGCGCCCTGCCCGAAATCCACCTGCGCTTCAGCTCCCGGCTCAACCTCCATGCGTCGAAACGGCAACTCCATCGTCTTGCCCAGACGGCGGGTGAATCGCCATACCGAATCATAGGTCCCGCCAAACTCACATCTGATGCCAGATCCTGGTAGATGCGCCGAATCGACAAGCCCGAAGCCAGTGCCGCTTCAATCCTTCCTTCCACGGCTCGCACAGGCTTTCCGGCCCGAAATTGGCCAACTCCAACGCTCCAGCGCCGGCCACCAGATCAACGGCAGATCCGGTTCGCGGGTTGTTGGGTGATTTTGCTTCCTGCTCCGCCGCTAGATAGCGGCGCACAGTTACGCGGTCCACGCGCAGTTCGCGCGCAATCCTGCGTTTAGACCAGCCCTGTCGATGCAGGGCAACAATCGTTTCCTGCTGATTCACTTTGAGTTGATTCATTGCCCCGTCGTGTTCCCAAATCAGGAACACTCAGAGCAACTTCTCGCCTCAAAGGGTGGGTGATTTTCACCCGCGAATTGGTGGGTGACTTTGCCCGCGAACTAACATTCTCACGCTGGCGTCGCGGACTCTAAATCGTGGGAGTCGCCAACGAAGATGGATCACGAGCTCAACTGATTCACTGCGTTGGAGAAGGTTTCAGTGACGCGGCGGTCGCGAGCCGTCTTCAAAGCCTCGACCATCAATTCCATCGGTGGCTTTTCGGGTTCCCACTCTGCGCCTGAACAAAGTTCATTCACTGACAATTTGAACGTCCTTCGCGGGATCAGCGACTTTGCCGCCTTTCAGAACGACCCGACTGAACACAATCTTCGCCGAAATGTTCGTTGAGGCGAATGGCTTCTGAGCGTTCACGACAAAATTGAATGTGTTCGTTGAACCGGATTTTAGGCCGCGTGTCCCCTCGCTGCCGTTGATTACCCAGCGCGTGCCTTGGGCGACGACTTTACCTTCCACATCGGTCAGGAAAACAGCGGCGCGGGCAGACTCCACTGTTTCGGCAAAATTGTTTTTCAAAACTAGCGGCACGATTGCCTTTTGGCCCGCGACCAGTGTTTTAGAGACTTCAACCACCAATTGAGCTTCTGCTGAAACCGACGCCAACAAAAACGCCAGAAATGCCTTCATTTTGGGACACCATTCTGATTCCGATTTTGATTTCGAACTGCGTTTACCTGCGACCGTTCCTTAGCAAATTGATCGAGGTCCGTGCCGTCTGGGATACGAACGTAATTTGTCGGTGGCGCAAAAAGGAACGGATGTGGCGTGCCAAGTTGAACCTTTCGAAAGTGCATTAAACGAATACTGTTTCGGGTGCGGCAAAGAATTTGGAGCGGAAAGTCCTGAAGGTCGCTTGCGTAAGAGATGATTGCCTGTTCCGCAGGGCGATTTGGTTCCGTAACTTCAACTAACGTCTTTAAGCACGTGTGCCCATCTATAACTTCATTCGTCAACACCGTTTGCTTCTGAATCGACACTCTCGCTGTTTTCAACTGTTCCTGTGCGTAAACAGATGGGTCGATTAAAGATTCTTCATAGGCAGCTAAATCTGGAAACATCACGTATGATTTCTGCTCTGCCGCAAGCACGATGATTCGTCCGACCCCAATGCGCTTCATGGCTTGGCGATGTTCTTCCGGTATTTGCACCATCGAATCTAAGAGAACATCAAAGCGCATACATCCCTTCTTCACTGCAATTCCCATTGCCATTTGCATCCGAGGCGCGCCATTGGAGTCAAATTCCCGCAATTGGAGAACGCCGGAGAAGTCGGGCGTGTTCTCGGTGAATCTTTCTATAAACGGCTGCAACTTGGGAATCACGTTCGCCATCGCACGAAGGTCGGCAGCATAGCCGCGCAGCGGAAACCAGCAACAGAAGGAAATGATTACTGCTGTTTTAATAATATGATTTTTCATGTCATGCATCGTTTTGGCGGCTCACAATGGAAATTTTGCTTTCGCGGAACATCCTGTGCCAGCCACGACTGATAGAAAACGGGATTTCATTTCGCTCGCAAGAAGGCAACCAAGGCACAAGCAGCGAAACCAACCGCCAAGCCGTAACAGAGCAGTGGGAGTGGCTTTCTTGACAGAAAACTAGACCACGTTCTGGTTTCACGACCACGAGACAGACTCGGAAGCATCATCCCTCCAACAGAAAACAGAATCGCCGCGGTTAGGTATTTGACACTCATCGGCACGAGCGTTTGACCATAGTATCTGCCATGACGATTTGGTGCATTTCGCAGAATTTCTTTACATCGGAAGTATGCGGCCTTGGAAAGATTAAGAGACCGGCCTTAAACGAGCGTAATTCCAAGTCAACATCGTTTGTATTGCCGACAATGGCCCAAAGTTCTTTTCCGTATCCGAAATTCGCATGAACCATTTTTGCAATACGATGCGGATAAATCTGAATTTCGTTCCATGTTGATATTTTTCCTACGCGCATTAACAGTCTGCGCCGTCTGCTGGATTGGAAAAGCTTGGTGACGATCAGGAGAACCATGCCCAAGCCAGCAATTATCAAAAGAATCAAAATGAAATTCATGCACTTTCAGTGATTACCATAGTACCAAAGCCCGCCAACGGTAGAACCGGTACCCAGCACGGTAGCCGTCTGACCGAAAGACATCGAACCAAACGCGGAGATCGGCGCAAGCAAAGTCTGTCCATACTGGCCTGCCGTGAAGGAACCATAGGCGTAAGCAGCAACTTCCTCGGCGTAGAGCGGAAAAGCGCCAATGACTGGTAGCCTTCCTGAGGACGCCGCGAAATTTGGGTATCTTTCAGCGATAGCCGCGTGAAATCCCTCGTGTGCAATGGTGTTGAGACGATCCGCTCCGGTTAGGCCAGGATCAATCCAAATCCGCAGATTTGAGATGGTAGCATTCTCAATCCCAACTGAATCTAGCAGCCGGTTTCCGGTAGGGGCAAACGTCATATCGTATGTTGTTAACCCCACTGTCTTACCCGATTTCGCGGCTGTTGTTTCGGCGAAGGCCAGCGCACTTCCTCGTCCAAACCGTCCAGCCTGCCCGAACTCGCCTCCCAGAAGAAAACTTCCCAGTGTTCCTGCCGTGTATCCCGCGCGATAGGAACCCGAATTGCCCTCCCCACCTGACATTCCAGTCCCGAGCTGTTCAAGGTTTCCCATCGAAGAACCGAAGTTCTGATAAGCCCAATCGGGTTCAAATGGGCTGGTAACTGCATACAACGCGGCCCCACTGGCATCGTTCGCCAGATTCCAAATTCCGGCCATGGTATTTCCAAAATTGGCGGTCTGCTCTCCGAACGTGTTGTAAGCCCATTCGGGTGCGAACGAAGAACTGAGCGCATACGCCAGCGCCCCCGCTGAATTGTTTATCAACCCAGAGATGCCATACGCCATATCCAGCCCGGCACTGCCCACACCTTTTCCGAAACGTCCGTCGGCATCGAAGTAGTATGCGGGGTTTTGCCGGAAGGCCGTAAACAGCGCTTTGTCCGATTCATGGCCGAGCGGGTCTGCTGCAAGGAATGCTTTGCCGATTGGATCGTAAGGACGGACGCCAAGCTGAATCAGATTGGCGACATTCATTGGGCGCGTGCGCCAAGCCAGACTTTCAAACAGCGGGACGTTCAATTGAATCCTCGGCGGCGCGTAACCTTCCACCGGCGCGTAAAGGTTCGCACGGGAAGGATTCCAGCGCATGATTCCGTTTGTCACGGCACCCAGCACGTTGCCGAAGGCATCGTTCACAATGGGAACAAAGATGCTGAAAGGCGGGGAGGTGATCGTTTCCAGCCCGCCAATACCATGAGCACCGCCGTAGCTGCCGCTCATGTCTGGACCGTAGGCGAGCCATTCCTGACGGCTGAATGCGCCTTGGCTGGCTCGAATCCCGATGATTTGAAATTCGACGTGCGGGTCATAATGGTAGGTGACGCTAAGCGGCGCGGGGCTTGCCGGAAGCGCCCAATAATTCGTCACCATGGTTTCGGTCGTTTGGATTTGTCGGCCCAAGCCGTCGAAGGTGGAAACGAAGTTGAATCCGTTCCCGTTCGCGTCGCGTTCGGTGATTTTCGCCAGCCGCCCAAAACCATCCCAAACCAGGCTTTGAGTTTTGAGAATCGTTCCGTCGGTTTTGCGCCAGATGCGATTCGTCACGTTGCCGGAACCGTCATATTGGTTTTCCTCCCGGTCAGTGGCACCCGCTGAAACCGTGAAGACGGTTGAGCGATTCGTGGTGAATGCGCCGCTCGGATGATCCGCATATACGATGAGCGAATTGCTCATGCCAGGCTTAAGCGCCATGTCCGCCTGCCAAACACTGCTTGAGCGAGGATCATAGCGAACGTCCACCGGCTGGCCGTTCACGAAGCCGCGCAGCCTGGAGGCGCCATTTACGAAACCGTCAGCCGTGCGATGAATTGCGGAGTTGGTCGCGGTGGCAATTCGCGAGAAACCGTCACGAGCAGCGGACCAGGTATTCGAAGCCGCGCCAGTGGAAGCGGTTCGCGTGAGAACGCCGAGGCCGTTTGCTTCTGTGTTGTCGAATGTGTAGCTGTTCGTGACAGCCGAGCCGTTTCCGAGATTGAATGTCTCGGAAAGGAGCCGTCGCGTTGTGGCTTCGTATCCAAAGCGGCGTGTGTCGGTGAAGTCACTTCGGGCGGCAACATAGTTGGCCGGCATTCCATCGCCGGTCCAAGACCATGTTTCCGTAAGCGCCGTAAGCAAGCTCGCACGGGTCGTGCGCTGCAAGGGACGGCCCATTCCGTCGCGCTGATCCACTGTGACCGCGCGCGTCCCGTTGGTGCGGCCAATCATCAGGCCATTGTCACCATAGCCGAACGTGGAATTGTTCACGCCGCTCATCAAACCGTCGGCACGATACTTGAAATTCATTCCGTCAGCTTGGTTGCGCCGTGCGGCAGAATTCCACGCCTGCCAAACCGGAATGAGCGCACCGCCGTTGACGTAAACCTGTTGCAGGATCATTTGACTGTAAGGATCAAAGGCGTGCTCGATGGTCACTGCCGCGCCGGTGCCGGGCACGGTGTAGAATTGGGAAACTTCCGTGAGCAATCCGCGAGCGTCATACAGCCATGCGCAACTCATCTTCTGTTCTGCAAGCGGGCCGCTCGTCGTTACACTCGCCACGCGCAGCCAATCGTCATAGGCGTTGGTACGAACGACGCCATTGCCTTCGGCTGCTGTCTTCAGCAATCCGGCCCAAGCATCGCCCGACGGATAATAGCTGTAGGTCTTCTGCCGAGAGATTGCGGTTCCATCGCTCAACTGTTCACTCTCAATCTGTCCGGCGCTGTTGTAGCTGCCGGACCAAGTGAGATTGCGCGGCATCGCGCGGCTGATGACGTTTCCTGCGGCGTCATAACCGAACTCGGTGACAGAGCCGTCCGCTTCCGTCCGGCTGGTAACGCGGTGCAGCCCGTCGAACTGACTGCTGACAACCGAGAACAAGGCCAAGGCATTGTTCGTGGCGGCGTATCGGGCAACAGAGACCGGATTACCGCCAAGGTCGTAATCTGTGCGCGTGAATTCTCGGGCGTTGGAAGCGGGATAACCCAAAGCGAGAACGGTTCGCCCATCATTGTCCGTGAACGCGGTGTTCACTATTGCACTGCTGCCCGTCCCATTGGTGACAGTGGTTCCGTGATGATTTCGGGCGTACGCTGTGCGCGTGACACGAACGGGCGCTATACCGTTGGAACTAAAGATTTCAACGCTCACCGGGCGGCTAAGGGCGTCGTTGACCGATACGGTTTTTTCACCAAGAGCATTGCTAACGATCAGCGTCTTGCTGCTGGCGCCATACACGTAACTTGAAATTTGCTGAACTACATTCGTCACGTAGTTCGTGCCCGCCGGGTCCATGCCTTCCAGCGAAAGACTTTCAATCCTCGGACCAACGCTCGTCTTGATCCGGTCCAACCCGTCAAAGGTGGTGTAGAAAACGTTCGTGGCAGCGTCGATTGTTTGAATCGCGTTGCCGCGCCGATCCGCGATTACCACATTTGTGGAAAGTGCGACGTTTCCAGCGGAGTAAAAGACCTTGGAAGTCTTGCGGGCCGCATCATCGTAAACGGTTTCCACATACGCACCGTTGCCTTGGATTTCGCGATGGATGCGGCCATCCACGTAGTAACGCCATGCGTTCGTGGAACCATTTGCATTACGGCGAAATCTCGGTTTGCCCTGCGAAGTGTACTGGGTTTCCGATACGCCACCCAAGGCGTTCGTATGGAAACGGATTTGCCCGCCCGGTTCATAAGCAAATCCTTCGCTGCTGAGAATTGTTGAACCGTCCGCGTCGTGGAACACCCGGCGGGTCAATCTGCCAAGCGCATCCCAAGTATTTGTGGTGATCGCGCCGGATGAATCCCGCGTCCGGGTGAGATTGCCGAAAGCGTCATACTCCCTGAAGCTCTGTGCGTAGAGATCGGTAGCCGCGCGAACGCCGGTTCCGTCGTCATTGGCTTCCGAGCGCCAGCGGACTTCAGTGATGAGCCGCCCGGCTCCGTCGTAATCCCGCCAAACATAATCTTCGGGATCGAAACGCGGTCCGTCGCTCCATGTGAGTTCGCCGTTTTCGTTGTAGTACGAATGTTCCCATGAGAGCGGAGATGAATTCGCATTCTCGTAAACCTCGCGATATCGCGGGCGTCCCATGGGATCATGGTTGAAGCGGGTTACGCGGCCATCGCCATCAATGGTTTCAAATAGTTCGCCACGGTCGTTGTATCCGAAAGTGTTGGTAACGGCGGGATCTCCGGTTCCTGTGTAGCTGATGGATTGCAGCGTGTAGCCTCGACCATCATTCACCCATTCGTTTGTCGCGGCATCGGTGGTGCCCAACGCCCGAATCTGCTGCTTGCGCAGGCCAAAAGCTATGTTCGTCCGAAGCGTTGCACCCAATAGCGCGGTGTTCGTGACGTTCTCATAAACGAAACGGTTCGAAGCGATGATCGTGGAACCGGCCAGCCGCACCACATACTCCGGCAACAGTGGATACTGTGAATGATAAAACGTCTGAACCTTATTCCCAACTGCATCGACGACTTCGACCGGCAGGTTCTGGGCGTTGTAAACGGTCGTGTTCGTGGCCGAAACAACAGCACCCGAGCCGGTCAAATCGCCGGTGACGATGATGTTCGTCGCGTTCCCATTCGCGTCATACCTGAAAGTCGTTACGAGACCCCGCTCGTCGGTTCGTGATTCTAAACTACGCGGGTGGTATCCCGGCTTGGCTGTCTCGGTCGGCTCGTACCAATCCTGAACAATAGGCTGACCAAGAGAGTCGGCAATCTTCGTTATCAGACCGTTCGTGTAGTCATAGCGGTTGGTGTTGTTGAACACGTCCTTGACGACCGTGAACCCGGAAATCGTGTTGGTGAAGGAATTCGTGAAGTTGAAGTTGTTCGAGTAAACGAACGTGGCGTTCCGCACGAGCAACAGGTCCGGGCCGACCGTCGCCCATTGATTCGTCACCCGCCGGTGTGCGTCATACTCATTTTTCAGAACGCGGCCATCCGGTTTGATTTCTTTCAGAACCAGGTGCGTTGAATAAAAATTCGTTGTCACGACCGAGCCGTTCGTCACGGTCATCGTCTTGTGTTCGTACTCGTATCGGATTTCTGCGGAATCCGGCAAAGTAACCGTCACGAGATCGCCGTGCTGGTCGTAATCATAGGAGATGCGCCGTCCGTCTCCAGTGTAGCTATCTACAATGTGCCCATACACGTCGTATTCGAACCCGAGGAACGATCCGTTGCTGCTTTGAATACGGCGGTTCTCGCCGAAATCAGGCTTCGTTGAGTCCGTTCCATACTCGAAGGTGAAGAAGTTGCCGCGCGAATCCTCCCATTTCGTCAGGTATGGCCGGGTGCGGCTGATGCCACCACCGATGAAGCTCATTACCTTGAACGTGCGCTTCTCGCCCATGGCAGTGTTCAGGGTGTAAAAGGTATCCGCACCGGCCGTCGCTTTTACTATCCGTTGCTGAAAACGGTTCGCCACTGAGCCGATTCCCAAATTGGAATTGTTGTTCAATTCTGGATTGAGTGAAGCCGACGGCAGAAAAACGTTCACATTCGTTGCCGTCTTTTCATACGCGATCACGGCCCCGTCAGGTTCGGCTGCATAGATGATGTTCGATGTCGCGTTTACGCAGAGATAAGGCATGTAGTTCAGCTTCCATCCATAGCCGAACTGATTATCGGCGAGATTGTGGCTGGAGTAATTGCGACTGACTTTGAGCGGCATGGAACCGGGAAGCCCGATGTCATCGGCTTTGATGTAGAATTCGCCGGTGACGGCGTGGACCGGATCGGCGATGGGACTTCCCCATTGGGTGATTGCGTCCATCACGGTGCCAAACCAACCATCGTCTTCGATTGTTCTGACAGCCTGACCAAAATCCATGTTTGGCGCTCCCAGTGATGCCATTCCCATTTCGTCGAGCGTTTGTGATGCAAACAAAAGCTGATACTGGCTCAACGTCAAAAGGTTTGCTTCGGCAGCATCAGCCACTTCCCCGGCGTTGTAATTGGCGTAGCTGTCCGGCGCTGCGGTTTTGTCGCTTGCACTCGGAGGATTCAAATCCACCGAGAAGTTGTTTTCTGAATCCAGGCCGAGAGAAATGTTCGGCGTGTTGCCAAGCGCCAAGGAATCGTCATCCAGATTTGCGCCCCAGCCGCCGTTCTTTTCACCGATGGCCGCTGCACCACCGGCAGGTTCAAGAATGAAGGCAGCCAAACCGCGAAACGATTTCGTGGCATTCGTTACCGCTCCGGGTGTCATGTAAACCTGAACGAAGTTGTAGTTCGTGTCAGTGTAGTAGTTGAATGAGTTGGTGATCTTCGCCCAGAGGCTGGGAATGTGATCCTTGAGCTTGGTCGAAGCGCCGATTGGATAGTTCTTATTTCCTTCGCCGATATAGTTGTTCTTGTCCAAGAGCAGAATTCCCGGCTGGCCGTTTGTGGCCGATTTGGCCTGTGCGATTTGAAGCAACTTTACCGTCGAGACGGCGTCAGTTTGGCGGAAGAATTTATTGATGGCGTTATGCTCCTGAGCGGAGCCGTTAGCCATCCACAAGTGAAAATAGTCATCGTTGGGAACCATTCCGTCATCGCCAGAATCCAGCCGGACGGTCGTGTTTCCGAGAATGACAACCTCTTTATAGAAGATGTCCAGGCTCGGCTGTACAAGGTCGATGTCGCCGTTGGGCAAAGCGCCGCTGGTGCGCTTGGCACGCAGTCCGGCCAATCCAGACGAAATCTGACTGCCGACCTGAACCTTGTGGAGCCGCTGGTTTACTTCGTCGAATCTCGAAATCCGTTCGTTGAACGCCATGCCGAACAAATACGCGAGTGCGCCGTGATAGATGTCAGGACTCAACGAGTTCGTTGCGGAAGGGTTTATGTTCAACGTCCGTTCCATGTTCCAAAGCTTTTCAGCATGAACACGCAACATTTGCGGGGTCACTTTGCCCGCGTTCAGGCAAATGGCTGAAAGGTCTCCCTTTCGGATCGTGCGAGTATTCGTGATCGTGATGCTTTCGCTCATGCCTAGATACGGAACTGAGTGGTTTGGACGCACAAATCCAACAGGGAGGGAGCGGTGCCGATTGTGGACAATCTCGACGTTCAGGATGTCGTCTGATGACGTAAGATTCGCATTCGTGAGGGATTGAGCCTTCAGCAGGTTGGGATCATTGGAAAAATTTCCAATGCCCGTCGCATCTGTACGAAAGGCTTCCAAGCAAAGAATCATTCGATGCGTCGTGCTGGTGATTTTCTCATGTCGTAGAACGAACTGGCGGTTGTGCAAGTCCACCATGCGAAGCGGGCCGCTGGATAGCGTCTTTGAACTATTGGCCGCGCTTGTTACTTTCACGCTGACCGAATCGAAGATGTTTGTCAGTCGAGGATTGACGTTTGTGATCGACGACGATCCTAACGATTCGATGGCAACTGAGATGTTGGTCACAACCAACGGACGCGGAAAGTCGGTCCAACGGCTGAACAGATGCCGACGGTTCGCGAACTTCATTCCGAGGTCATCCATTGAGATTCCGGGTGCATTCGCGTCGAGCATCTGCTGTACGAACAATGGAAAAAGCTTCTCCGGTGTGTCGTCCTCCGCAGACAAACTCATGATGTTTGTCCTGCCGCGCAGGTAATCGCGCACCCATTGATACGAAGTCTTGTAGCCAGAAGGCATGTAGTCGTACAGCCACAATCCCTCCATCACCTGCGTGTCTTTCAGCCATGGAAACAGGTGAATCCAATTGGTCCCGATGTATGCGGCGACCCATGGATAATTCACCGGAATGATGGAATTGGTGGTGTAGGGCTGAAGGTTTCCGAACTCAGCGCTATTGATTGCTCCGCGAATCTGCATTCGAAGCAGCGCACTCAATTGCGCATCGGTCATCTTGACGCCGTTGTCTGCACCAAACATATAGGCTGCGGGAACTCCAGCCCTTCGCAGCAGGTAAACCAACAACGCACACTGTTCCGTCGGGGAACCCTGGCGCTCCATAAAGGTCGCTAGCGCACCCCGATTAACCCCGCCACAGTTAATGGATATATCGGACACCGCGCCGTTATCCTTGTATGCAATCGCATCGCACAGACTGATTTCGTTCTGGACGAAGTTTGCCAGCGCAATCGGATCGCCTCTCATGTCAGTCACGAACTGGTTGAGCAGCGGATGGAGCCGCAACTCGGGGCTGGCATCAAGGTTGGTGCAGACGGAGGGACTCAGCGATACCACGTTCGTCACCGGCGGACTGTTGGTTAAAAGTTCCTCAACGGATTTGCCCCGATAAACGGATGGAACGGGTGAACCAGAAAAATGCGGCTGATCCAAATAGACCGCGTGCCAAGGTGGTCGTTCCTGAAATTCCAACGAATAAAGGCGAGACCATGCGCCAAACCCATTCGTATCGGTGGCCATCCAGGCTCCTCTATTGGACCCAAGCCCGACAACGACGTACAGATAATTGGTGGCCGTTTTCGTCGCGCGATGGGTGATGTGAAAAGCCCCGGCAGGATAATTCAAACCCCACAGAACAAAACTCTCATCGAACCGGATGGTCGTGCTTAAACCGAAAGCGGTAATGTTCGTTTGAAAACCATTCGTCAGAAAACTCCGCCATGCGTTCGTATCGGTGGGTGTTCTAGGAACAGGAAACCTCATTGCGGCCACTAATTGCCGATCGTCAGCGCGATAAATGTTTATGCCGACAGTGTTCGTGTCGTAGGAGGAATGAGGCACGCCCGCGTAGGTCCCAAAATGATAATCGTGGTCATAATACAAGGGCGATCCGCCCACGCGGCCACCAAAAGCAACAATTGGAGCATCGAAGGGGATGCGCAATGACGGGTCGTTGGCACTCGCAGGGTTCTCCGCATCATAGTGATAACGCATCAATCCCCAGAATATCCCCGGAAACAGATTTGTTGAATTGCCGCCGACATTGTCCAAGGCCACGCCTTTTTGAAAATCCAACGGAAGAACGAAAGACTGGTGGCTCGTATCCGTTCCGGTTCCACGGTAGAAGCGGCCCGTCCTTGCCGCGTTTGTCTGGGCAGAAAGCTCAGAAGCGCAAAACATCGCAGCCGCCAGCGCGAAGACAAAGCGGATTGATCCAATAATTTGAGGAGCCATACGTCGAGAGTGGTTCAAAGCGTTTCCCTGATGCTTCAATCCAAGATTGATCCGTGCGCGGGGGCGTTAATGGAAATCGTAAGAATGCCTACAGACGGGTCATTGGAATCTGCGTCCACCTGTTCAAAAACGCCGTCCCCATCACTGTCACTGCCTTCCAGAACCTTGAAAAAACTCTGCGGGTAGTTCTCAGGGTCCGGAACCGGCACGACGAAATTGCTTTGGCCAATCTCGCCAACCCACATCGGTATCCACGGATAATTCACATCGGCGAGAATGTCGGTCCAGAACAGCGTGTAGTTCGTCGTGGCAACCGCATTCGTGACGACAATTTCAAATTCACTCGGCGCGGTCTCTCTAATCGTCAGGCCGGGAGGGTTGGATTGTGCGGGTAAAGTGAGAAGAACGCAGGCGACAGAAGCGGCACCCAGACCTGCGGCAATGTGATTATGGGTGTTCATAGACTTTGAGTGACAGCCAACAACGAAGTCATATACGTTTCATTTCCTTAAACCTTTCACACAATTGTGAAAAAGTTGATCCACCAGCGGCCCGATGGCGCGGTTTGAGTTGGGCTTGATCCACGAGCAGAAGATCGGAATGCGAATCGGTGCCGCGAATAATTTAATTCACAGATCCATACGGGTTGATCCTGAGCTGGAAGGAATCACGAACGCTCCTGCTGCAAAGGGACAACATTCCCGCCAACTGATTCTGCGACAGCGTATAGATGAGAAGCTGCCGTTCAAGTTCGGATTTGGAGAACGCGAACTCGAAAAAACATGACGACCACGAAACAAGCGAGTGAGCTAAGAAAAAGGCGCCTTGCCACGCTGCTATCTTTGCCTGGCCGGATTTCGTGTGATTCGCGTGATTCGTGGTTGTCCGCTTTCTTCGCGGCACCTTCGCACATGCCGCCTTTTGCCCTACGAAAGCCAAGTTCTGCAACGGAAATTCTTTTGCAGGAAAATAGGGTGTTGGCTAAAACTCGACGCGTTGGAAGTCGTACGCGTCGGTTCGCAGGAGGCTGTTCGCAGTGTCGGCGCGGTTTTTGGTGTTGTAATCGGTTCGCTCGTTTCACGACAACAAGACATCTCTCTCTCCCATGGAAAATTCCCCTGAAACTGCATCACAAGGTTCAAAGTCCAAGTCCAATGCCCAAGGCTCACATGTCATCGATCGCGTCCTCAAAACGGAAACGATCCAGATCGACCGCAAGCTCCTGATCTGCACGCTCAAGGAGAACTCCCACGGAAAATTCGTCCGAATCTCGGAGGAGACCGGCAAGCATCACAACGCGATCATCCTCTCCGCCGTTGGAATCCAGCCGCTATGCAACACGCTGAAAGGGTTTCTTCAGTAGCAGAGAAACGCACAGCGGTCCGTCCCTAAATCTTTCCAACCCCCGGGAGAGACCGCGCAGCACACGGTCGCTGCCTTGCAGCCAACTTCGGTGCGAAACTCCGGATTTAAGGTCAAACTTCCGCCCAAATGGTCCAGGTTTCGGGTTTGCTGGTCATGCTCGACGGAGTTCAGGCCATACAAACGAAAACCAAGGTCAAAATTCCTGAGTCATGGTCCAAGAACGCAAGCGCGTAGTCTGAAAACCGAAACGATGGCTCTGAAATCGTGTTCGGAAAGCTCAAACGCGATCCGCCAGGCCTTATTTCCCAGCATGCATGATCAGGTTTCAGAAAACATCGCCTTACATGGCACCGGCAAGACTTGAAAACGTTCCGAAATCCCTAAAACGCGCTCGCGACGGCTTAAAAACGCGAGTTGATTACCATAAATCGCGTCAGCATGGTCTAAATGGCACAGCGATGACCTGATGTGCGCTCAAGTGTTCCGAATTTGCCGCACGATGTCTCGTTTTCTGCGCGTTCTCGTCTTACTATAGTCCCCGCCGCGAAATACCAAAATCACACTCGATTGCCGTTTTTGGAATGATTTCAACCTGCCAGAATGAGTCGCGCGAATCCATCAGGTTTTCCGATCTGAAAACTCCGCGCGCTTTCGGTCAGCGCCGGGCAGTTGGTATCACCGATGCTATTCCAGCTCACGGATGGGACGGGTCCCTGTAGGTTGTTATGGGATCACCCCGATGGTTCCCCGCCACAACGTGAAGCGTTCGGTTTTGTATTAGGGACGCTCTTCGTGTGTACGCGGCTCGCCATGCACGAATGAGTTTTCCGCCTTTTCCGCCCGCCTTCACTCAACACAGATACACTGCGACTCGAAAGGCAGTGTCAGCAAACCAGGATAGTTATGACCAAAAGTATAGTATTGGTTACGCTCGTGGTGAATGCCCAGATCGCAGCAGAGTTCTGGGAATCGCATCCGGAAATCAAACTCAACGAAATCACCGGCCCGCAATTCAAGAAACTTCATGCGGCATTCTCCACGCTCGTGGACGAATGTACGCGCAAGGAATCTGAATTGCGCGAGTTGCTCACCCAGCGGGAAAAACTCGCAGCTGAGGTGAAGTCTCTCACTCGCCGCTTCCGCACGACTGTTTCGGGGATCTACGGCGCCGATTCGGCCGAATTCGAGAAGCTCGGCGGAAAACGGACGGGGCTTCACAAATCCCGCAAGACACGGCGTGAAACCGCCGCCGGCGAAATCCCCCCGCCGGTTTCGAACGGCGTCCGCAACACAGTCCCCGTTGCGATGTCGTGAAACCACGTATCCAGCTGACGGGCCGCGATGCCCGCACGAGCCGCTGGATTCCAGTGCGATCGGGCAAGTAATGGTGGTTTGTCAATCGGCAGGAACGCGCCTCCGGGCGTTTTCCTGCCGGCTTCTATTCCGACGGTTCCCCCTCTGCATCCAGAGCGAAATGCTTCAGAGAACCACGAATCACACGAACCACACGAAAAAAGCGCGGGGTGGCAGAAGTTTAGAACCTCCTCTTCCCGGCCTTCTCCTCCGGCTCCGCTCGGAAGAGAAGGAGAATCTTAAAGGCAGTCGCCCTGTTTTCGTGTGATTAGTGTGATTCGTGGTTAATAATTCCCTCCGCCCGCCTTACCTTCAATTCGCGCAATTAGCGGAATTCGCGTGCCCGTTTTCCCCTCTGCATCCAGACGAAAAGCTTCAGAGAACCACGAATCACACGAACCACACGAAAAAAGCGCCGGGTGGCAGAAGCTTAGAACCTCCTGTTCCCGCCCTTCTCCTCCGGCTGCGCTCGGAAGAGAAGAAGAATCTTAAAGGCAGTGCCCTGTTTTCGTGTGATTAGTGTGATTCGTGGTTAAAATTCCCTCCTCCACCTTGCCTTCAATTCGCGCAATTAGCGGAATTCGCGTAAACCCGTTTTCCCCTCTGCATCCAGATTGAAAGGCTTCAGAGAACCACGAATCACACGAACCACACGAAAAAAGCGCCGGGTGGCAGAAGTTTAGAACCTCCTCTTCCCGGCCTTCTCCTCCGGCTACGCTCGGAAGAGAAGG
>DASPIL010000015.1 GCA_035629175.1 Verrucomicrobiia bacterium
TTGACAATTGCTTCTGAAGCTTCGCAACAAACCTCTGGCGCTCCGGGTCAGTCGCCAATAAAACTCCAAATCGCTTCACACCTTGTGCAGCCGCTTGATACTTCACACCGACTTCCCTCACCACTTCCGCCAAACGCATCCGTGCCGGACTGCCACATACATCGATGCGTGGCGCCCCGCCCCGCATCTCACCCAAGCGATCCGCGAATGTCAACTCTTTAGACGCGACCCCATTCTTCCCACGCATCAACTCTTTAGACGCGACTCCATTCTTCCCACGCATTCGGATCTTTACTGTCCTTGCACTCTGAACTTCCTAAATCGCCTTGCTTATAAAAACCGCCATTGCACGTCATTCCGTCGCAATCCTGATCTTCTATGAACGCGCTACCTGTGGTGCAATCTCCTGGATCCAACGGTACCCAACGGCCGCTTACAAGTGCATATTCCCTCTTCTTCCGATTATAAAGGTTTTCTGACTTTCGGCTCGAGAAGGTGTCCGCTAGCGTCTGATCGTGAGCATCGTCACGAAAACCGGGGACCAGGGAACGACGGCGCTGATGTACGGACGGCGCGTTCCCAAGACGCATCCACGCGTCGAAGCGTATGGGGCTGTTGACGAACTCAACGCGGCGCTCGGCCTGGCGCGGGCTTCGACGACACAGGACTTCCTGCGGGACAACCTTGTTTCCATCCAGAAGGAACTTGTAACGCTCATGGGCGAACTGGCGACTGCGACGGAAGATTTGGATCGCTACGCGAAGGAGGGATATCCGCAGGTGACGTACGAAATGATTATGCGTTTGGAGGAAACGGTGAAGGCGATCGAGGCGCAGAAGGTTTCGTTCAAGGGTTGGGCTACGCCCGGGGCCAATGTATCGGCGGCGACCCTGGATGTGGCGCGTACGGTTTGCCGCCGCGCCGAACGTCACGTCTGCGGGCTGCCTGCTGGTGACGTGAAAAATCCGCACATTGTAATTTACCTGAATCGTCTCGCCGACTTGCTGTGGCTTTTCGCCCGCTGGGCCGAGCCTCGGTGAAGGTGGGAGAGATGGCAAACAGTAAGTGGCAAATGGCAGCTGACATTACCTGCCAACCACCAAAAATTTGCCTTTCGCGGTGGGGTGACCTAGCTTCGCCGCCATCGCGTATGAATTCCAAGCTGCTCCTGAAAACCGTGTTCATGATCGCCATCTTGTCGTTGTTGGTGCTCATGGGGATGAACAATCGTCAGACAGTGCGGCTCTCCTTGCCGCCGCTCGTGCCGAAAACCCAGCACCTTCCCGCAGCCCTCATGTACTTCGGATTTTTCGCGATCGGGGTGGTCACCGGAACCGTCCTGACAGCAGGCGGAAAAAAAGGCGGCAAGAGCAAATCCGATTAGGCGCCGCCCGTCGCGAGCTCAGCGTTCCACGGATTTGCGGTAGGCAATGATGCCATCGGCAATCGCGCGCGCCATTTGCTTGCGATAAGCAGGATCTGCAATTCGTTTCCCCTCCGACGGGTTCGAAAGGAAACCGCCCTCCACCAGCACCGAGGGCATGGTGGCATTTTGCAACACCTTGAACCGCGCCCTTTTCACACCGCGATCGGTCACCGAGAGGCGACGCACCATCGAGCCATGAACGTTGTATGCCAGTAGAATGTTCTGGTCGTTATTGCGATTTCCAGCCAGCCATCGCGTGTCGCCCTTCGCGCCCGAATTCGACGAATACGCGCCTGAGGGCGTGAGGCAATAGACTTCAACTCCCTTTACGGCGGGCGAAGCGGGGAATGCGTTGAAGTGCAGGCTGACAAACACATCCGCGCGGCGTTGCCTGGCAATTTCCGCGCGCGGACCGAGATCCAGAAATACGTCGGAATTGCGTGTCATGATGACTTCAAAACCCGCCTGTATCAGATACGTGCGCACCTCGCGCGCAAGCAGCAGCGTGTATTGTTTTTCGTAGCGCGAGCCGACACGAAAACCCGGATCCTTCCCTCCGTGGCCGGCATCGAGGCAAATCTTGCGAACGCGAACACCGGCAGGTTCCTTTGCAGGTGAAAGGAGCGGATTGAGCGTCTCGGAAATATCGAGTTGCGAAACGTATGCCTTGCCCTTCTGCACATGTACGGGAAAGGCCAGCAGCACGTTGACGCCATTGAACTTCATGGGACTGCGATCCTTCCGCGGATCAACGGAGAAGACGAGCCGCGTGGTGCCTTTGCTGAGTTCGACGGTGCGCTGCGCTGGATGGGAACGAACGGTGAAGCCGCGCTGTTTCGCCCACGCGTCCACAGAGACAAACCTGGGACTGACGGCCGCTCGTCGCGAGGCGGTGGCGGCGAAGGTGGGCGGTTCGAACACGACCATTGCCAGCAATGCAACGAGCAGGCTGGCAAAGATTCTCATGCTGGCGAATCTGCATTTGCATGAAAGTTATTTCAAGAGAATTGGCGTTTGTGATTGCGGGGTTTTGCCTCATCTCCTATTTATTTGGGCCATACGTATCAGAAGGAAGTTGACTATCTATGGACACTACTGCGGAACTGAAAATTGATGGCAAAGTCATTCAACTCCCGACGCTTAAAGGGACGGAGGATGAACGCGCCATTGATGTCTCCGCACTGCGCAGCGAAACCGGCTACATCACTCTCGACGACGGCTACGGCAACACAGGCTCTTGCAAGAGTGAGATCACTTTCATTGACGGTGAAAAGGGCATCCTGCGATACCGCGGAATTCCCATTGAGGAACTTGCAGAGAAATCGACGTTTATCGAGGTCGCGCATCTGCTGATCTTCGGCAATCTGCCAACGAGCAACGAGCTGCGGCGGTTCTCGGAATTGCTCACCGACAACGAATTGCTTCATGAAAACATGAAGCACCACTTCCAGGGCTTTCCTGCGACGGCACATCCGATGGCGATCCTGTCGTCGATGATCAATGCCGCGAGCTGTTTTTATCCCGAGTTGCTGCATTCGGATACGATGCGCAGCCATTTCGAAGTGGAGACGGCGCGGTTGCTGTCGCAGGTGCGGACGATTGCGGCATTTGCGTTCCGCCAATCGCGCGGGCTTCCGATCATCTACCCGAAACCCGAACTCAAGTACACGGCCAATTTCCTGCACATGATGTTCTCGCTTCCGAATCAGGATTATCACCTGAGTCCGGAGGTGGTGAAGGCATTGGATCTGATTTTCCTGCTGCATGCGGATCACGAGCAGAACTGCTCAACAGCCACCGTGCGCATGGTGGCTTCGAGCAAGGCGAACCTTTTTGCCAGCGCTGCCGCGGGAGTCTGCGCGCTTTGGGGACCGCTGCACGGCGGCGCGAACCAGGCTGTGCTCGAAATGCTCGAAGACATTCATCAGTCCGGCGATGACGGTTCCAAGTTCATCACGGCGGCCAAGGACAAGAACAGCGGCAAGCGTTTGATGGGTTTCGGTCACCGTGTTTACAAGAACTACGACCCGCGCGCCAAAATCATCAAGCAGGCGTGCGACGAAGTTCTCGCCAAGCTGAAGGTCAACGATCCGCTTCTCGACATCGCGAAGAAGCTGGAAGAGGCCGCGTTGCGGGAGCCGTATTTCGTCGAGCGCAAGCTGTATCCGAACGTTGATTTCTACAGCGGCATCATCATGCGCGCATTGGGAATCCCGCTTGAAATGTTCACCGTCATTTTCGCCATCGGCCGCATGCCGGGTTGGATTGCCAACTACAAGGAAGTGATGGAGGACAAGTCCGGGCGCATCTACCGCCCGCGGCAGGTGTACATGGGTCCGCCCCTGAATCACTACACATCCATCAAGGACCGCAAATAGGAACGGTGGCGCAGGCCATTGTTCAGACCGGGACGGCATGAAGCCGTCCCTGAATTTTTAGGTTATGAATATTCACGAATACCAGGCCAGACAACTGCTGAGCCAGTTCGGCGTCGCTTTTCCCCCCGGGGATGTCTGCGACAAGGCGGAGACGGCTCGCGCGATCGCCACAAAGTTGTTTGCCGAAGGCGCGAAAATGGTGGTGGTGAAATCACAGGTCCATTCCGGCGGCCGCGGCAAAGGCACGTTCAAGAACGGATTCAAAGGCGGCGTCAAACTTTGCAAGACGGCCGATGAAGTTTTCGAGATGGCGAGCGCCATGCTTGGCAATGTTCTCGTCACCAAGCAGACCGGCGCGGAAGGCCGCCTCGTCAGCAAGTTGCTCGTCGCCCACGCGCCTGACATTCAAAAGGAACTTTACCTCGCGGTGCTGCTCGACCGCGCCAATTCCCGCCCGCTGATCATGGTCAGCACCGAAGGCGGAATGGACATCGAAGAGGTCGCGGAAAAAACGCCCGAGAAAATCGTCAAGGAATACATCGATCCCGCAGTCGGCCTTTACGCCTACCAGGCGCGCAAACTGGCCACAGGGCTCGGCCTTACGGGCGACCTTATCCGACAGGCCGCGAAGTTGATTTCCGGCATCTTCAAAACCTGGTGGGAATGCGACGCGTCGCTCGTTGAAATTAATCCGCTGTGCATCTGCAAAGACAACAGCGGCAAGCCGGTCCTGTATGCGGTCGATGCCAAAATCGGATTCGATGACAACGCGCTGTATCGCCACGCGAACATTCAGGCCATGCGCGATTTGGGCGAGGAAGCGCCGCTTGAAATCGAAGCCAGCAAGTTCAGCCTGAATTACATCAAGCTCGACGGCAACATCGCGTGCCTTGTAAATGGCGCGGGCCTCGCCATGGCAACCATGGATATCATTCAGCATTTTGGCGGGATGCCGGCGAACTTCCTGGATGTGGGCGGCGGCGCGAGCAAGGAACAGGTTACGGCCGCGTTCAAGATCATCCTGCAGGACCCCAATGTGAAAGGCATCCTGGTGAACATCTTCGGCGGGATCATGGATTGCAACGTCATCGCAACAGGCATTGTTGCCGCGGTGAAGGAAACCGGATTGAAACTTCCCCTCGTGGTTCGTCTCGAGGGAAATAACGTGCAGGCGGGAAAGAAAACGCTTTCTGAATCCGGGCTTGAGTTGATTACAGGCGACACCATGGCTGACGCCGCAAAAAAGGTCGTCGGCGCAGTGAAGGCGGCGCGTTAGAGTTGGAAGGAATTTTGTTATGGCAATTCTCATTACCCCGCAGACGAAGGTGCTCGTCCAGGGAATCACGGGCAGCTTCGGCGCCCGGCACGCGCAACTGTCGCTGGCCTACGGCACGCAGATCGTTGCGGGCGTCACCCCTGGAAAAGGCGGCCAAAGTTTCGAAAACAAGGTGCCGATCTTCGACACGGTGTCACAGGCTGTGAAGCAGACCGGTGCGACGGCATCGGCCATTTTTGTCCCGCCGCCCTTCGCCGCAGACGCGATTCTTGAAGGCATTGACGCTGGACTGGACCTGGTTGTTTGCATCACGGAAGGCATTCCCGTTCGCGACATGGTGAAGGTGAAGCGCGCGATGGAAGGAAAGAAAACGCGGCTTATCGGTCCGAACTGCCCTGGCGTCGTCACGCCGGGTGAGGGCAAGGATTCGCACGGCGGCTGCCGCATTGGCATTTCGCCGGGTTACATCCACAAGAAGGGAAATATCGGCGTTGTTTCCCGCTCGGGAACCTTGACCTACGAAGCCGTGTGGCAGCTCACGTGCCGCGGTGTTGGCCAGTCCACCTGCGTTGGAATCGGCGGCGATCCTGTCAACGGCACGTCACATCTCGATGTCATCAAGATGTTCAACGACGATCCCGAAACCCATGGCATCATCATGATCGGCGAAATCGGCGGGAGCGCGGAAGAAGAGGCTGCAGATTGGATTCGGCAGCATTGTAAAAAACCTGTGGCGGGGTTTATCGCAGGGACCACAGCGCCGCCGGGACGCCGCATGGGGCACGCCGGTGCAATCGTCAGCGGAGGCAAGGGAACCGCAGCGGCGAAGATTGCTGCGTTCAAGGAAGCTGGAATCGGGATTGCCGTTACCCCTTCGGAAATGGCGGACACGCTGTTGAAGATGATGTGACCCAACCCGCCTGGCGCGGCGTTCACACCTGCAAACGCAGCGGGCTGGCTCAATGATATGACGCCGCCTGATTTCTTCCTGAGCATCTCCCGATGCTGCGCGACACGATGAACGCCGTTGATTTCATCCTGAACGTCGTCGGCATCCTGCTTTGGTTGGGCTGGCGCGCGATGGGGGCCGACCTTCTGGCAGGCGCGACGCCCGCAACCCTTGCGGGAACGGTGAGGCGCACCAAGCCGAGGAACTTTCAGCGTGGCCAATTCGTTTTCTTTCTCGCGATTCTGCTTCTTGTCCGCGCATTGCTTTATGTGGCGATCGGCCCGGCCCTCAATTGGGTCCCCAAGCTCGACCTTGGCGTCATCCATTTGCCATTCCGATCTCACGCCTTCCCGGAGCAGCTCGTATTTTCATTTTTGAGCTTTGCGCGCGCGCTTGTGATCTTCCACTTCTGGCTCATGATCCTCGCTGCCATCAATAGTCGCGTTGCGAATCCCGATCCTGTTCATCGTCTGATCCTCCTCCAGCTCGGACGCGCAGCAATGCTGCCGACATGGTTGCAATTGATCCTGCCTGTGTTTGCTGTCGCGCTGCTCTGGTTGTGCGCGCTGCCCCTGGTGACTCGAATGGAAATGGTTCCGTGGCCGTCGTCACGATTCAACCTTGCTCTGCAATGCGGCCTCGTCGGCGCGTGCCTCTACCTGAGCCTTGCGGCCTTGGTTCCGCTGTTCCTGCTGCTGCACTGGATCTCCAGCTACGTCTACCTGGGATCGAGCCGAATGTGGGATTTCATTTCGACCACGTCGATAAACCTGTTGCGGCCGCTTGCTGGATTGCGAATAGGACGGCTGGATCTTGCGCCGCTCGCCGGAATCGTGATCGTCCTGGCCATCGGGAATATGCTGGCGATCGTTCGCTGGATCGCGGGATGGCGGTGGTTTTCAGGAAGCGGATTCAGCAGGTTTATCGAGCAGATGATTCTCTGGCCTCGTTGATCGCGCGCTACGGCTCTACTGCGGCGTGCCTTTTGGCAATTTGACGGTGACGGTGGTGCCCGATCCCAATTCGCTTTGAATGGCAAGCGTTCCGCCGTGAAGTTCCGTCAACCGCTTGCAAATCGTGAGCCCTAGACCCAAGCCCTGCTGCTCGTGCATCTTGCGATCAAACTGCATGTAGGCGCCAACCTTGTTGATGTGTTCGGTGGAAAGTCCGCGTCCACGGTCTGCCACTGTCAGCACCACGTGCGCGTCAGATTCCGCCAGCGTCACGCGCACCGTCGATCCCTGCTGTGAAAACTTCAGCGCGTTCTGGACAAGTTCGCCCACAATCTTCCCGAGATATTCCTCTGACATCGGAACAGGGACTTCTGCGAGGTTCATCAAAACGTCATCGGGACGATTAGCCGTGTATGCCTGATCCTGAACCTGCTGTTCAATCAATGCAGTGGGCGATGCGGTTTGCTTGCGCAAGAGAGATTGCAATTTCTGGGGGTCAGTGCCGAGCAGTTCGAGCTGCGCAAAAATAAGGAAGTTTTCAACGAGATGTTCCAGCCGCTTTCCGGATTGGTAGATGACCTGGCCCATCTCGGAAATTTCCTGCGCCTGCAGCGTCGCCGCATCAGAAGTCAGGATTTCTCCATAGGCAAGAATTCCGTTCAGCGGAGTGCGCAACTCGTGCGGCAGCATCATGCTGATGTTTTCGCGCAGGTCAGCGAGCTTCTTTTCCGCCTCCTGGCGCACCACGTTCACCTTTTTCAGGCGCACGTCCACGGCGGCATACAGTGCTTCGATGGTGAAAGGTTTCGGGAGATAGTCGTCGGCGCCCAATTCCATCCCGTGCCGCATGCCTGCCTGGTCCGCCAGGCCTGTCATCAGGATGAACGGAATCGATGCCGTGGCAGGCTCGGCGCGGAGGGCGGATAAAGTCCGATACCCGTCGATTTTGTCCATATTGACGTCGCAAAGGATGAGATCGGGAAGTTCCCTCTTGGCGGCTTCAATCCCGGTTTCACCATTTTCGGCTTCGATTACCTCAAAACCGTTTTGGCGCAGCGCAAGATTGATCATTTCCCTGAGCCACTCCTCGTCGTCGATAACCAATATCTTTCGCATGCCGCTGATGAGCGTCTTATCGCAGATCACAGTCTGTCTATCAACTGGCAAAAATTGAGTCACTGGCAATTCACTTCCGCGCACGGGAGCCAAACAGCAATGGCTGTGCCCGGATAGAGGATTGGCGCTGCAAGTTCGCTGAGGAAAACAACTTCTGCCCGTCACATTCGAACAGAAATCGCCGGAAACAGCGAAAAGATGATGAATCCTAGCGGCGGGTGAATCCAATCGAGGAGTATTACTTCAACTGGCTGAGAATCTGGTCGGTGATGGCACGGACCATGGCTTCGGCGTCAGGATCGCACCCTGAAACTGGGGGAGCCGCGTCGCGCGTCGGAACCTGGCACGCCACGCCGGGGCGCCATTCCGCGTTGTCGCACAGCTCGCATTCTTTGAGATTGTAGCGCGGGTCCACGTAGCCAAGGCTTTGCTTGATCTTCAACAGGTCCTGCAGCTGCGTGCTCGTGAACGTATTCGGCGTGCGGCCAAGCTGCGCCGTCACCAGCAGCGTCCGGCAATACGCCTCGATGATTTCCATCCGCCAATACGCTTCCTCAATATTGTTGTGCGACCACGTCACCACGCCGTGGTTCGCCATCAGAATCGTGTTGTGCTTGTCGACGAGATCCGCGACGAGCTTGCCCATTTCTGGAGTGCCGGGCGTGCGATACGGCGCAATCGCGACGCTGGCGAACACCTCGTACTCGGGAATCATGCAGGTCGGCGGCACAACTCCCGCCACAGCAAATCCTGTTGCGTAAGGCGGATGGCAATGACACGTCGCGACGGCTTTCGGCTGGCGCTTCATGATCTGCAGATGCATCAGGATCTCGCTGGTGCGTTTCTTCGATCCGCACAACTGGTTTCCCTCGAAATCCACGAGGCACATGTCTTCGGGCTTCAGCGAACCCTTGCTCACGAGCGTGGGAGTGCAGATCGCGATGTCTTCGCCAACGCGAACGGCCATATTGCCGCCGTTGCCATCAACGTAGGCGCGCTGCCACAATCTGCGGCCCATTTCACAAATCTGCTCCTTCAAGCCATGCGCGTACGCCGAATTGAAGAAAGCCTCGAGCTCGGCTTTCGAACTCCTGGAGTTCAGCACTTTTGCCGGCGCCTCAGCTTTGGCTGATGAGCCGTTCACAGCTGCCGCTGGCGCAGAAGCGGTCGCACCGTTGCCGCGTTTCATTTCCTGGTCGCGCAAAAAGTCGCGCGCCGATGGCGTGAGAATCACGTTCTCAGGCAGCGCCTGGATGTTGCGGCCTTCTTGAACCATCTGTTCCAAATCTCGAACACTGATCACCTGTTTCATTCAATTCATCTTCCTCGAAGCGCCTGTTGAACCCGCGCTACGCCTGGGGTTTAAATGGGCTGTAAAAAATCTCGTCCACCAGCGCCGCGTCAATTGCATCGATGGGCGTTGGCTGATGGAACGGCGCGGTTGCCTCGGCGCCTTCGATGATCCCGATCGTCTGCCCCACGCCGCCACCGAGATCATCGTAAACCACGAGCGTCGGTTCACTGCTCATCCCGGCAGGCGTTTCCGTGCCACGCTGGTAATGCTCGCGGTTGAACGGGCTGACGATCAGCCAGCGGCCGCCTTCAAGCGCCGGAACGGTGACGCTCAGGGTGACGCGGCCAATGACAGTGCAGAGTCTCATTGCATTTATGATTTTTGATTTATGATGGATGATTTCGATCTGTCCGATGAGATCCAACTGCGGACCTGACTCAAATCATAGATCATAAATCGTAAATCATTTATGCTTTGGCCCATCACACAGGCACTCCGGGTTCCTTCTCATCCACAATCCCAACCACCATCCAGCGCGCCGGGCTCTTGCTGTCGCCCACGGTTTTCCGAGTCGCGGCGCCGTCTGACGAAAGAATCACCCGTTGATGCATTCCCGCGCCGTGCGGATCGATGGCCACCTGCGGCACACCTTCAGGCTCGCCCTGGTTGTTGATCGGCTGGCAAATGACGAGCCGCCATCCCTCGAAGCTCGGATGCTTCCGGGTTGCAACCACATTGCCTTCAACGCGGGCTAGCAACATGGGCTTTCTAGTAAATCCTCAGGTTATCCACCATTACGCACCGCCTGACACGTGTGAACGTTTTCGGGTTCGTAATGCCTTCACCCGTCGGCGTTGCGATCGAGAAGCTGAGGTAGCCTTCGCCACCCAACCCCAGGCCGGCAGGCGAGGCGCCGTTCTTCACGAACAAGGTCGTGTCCAACGCGCGTGCCATTGCGGTCATGTGCTCCACGTCGTGCGAGTGAATGATGCTCGTGTGCTTGTAATTGTGCTCAGCCTGCAGCGATCGTTCGATCCCTTCCTCGACGCTCTTGACGCGGACCACGGGGACCATCGGCATCATCTGCTCTTCCTGGACGAACAAATGGTTTGCTTCGGTTTCCGCGAAGAGCATCTGCGTGCCGGCTGGAACCTCGATCCCTGCCGCTTTCGCGAGCACCGTGGCGTCCTTTCCAATCAAATCGCGATTCACAGAAGCGTGGCCGCAGCCTCCGCCCTGCCCTTCCTTGATCGTGAAGGCGGCCTTCGTCAGGCGGTCCAACTGCGGTGAGTTCAACTTCACGGCCCCGTTCTCGGACATCCGCTGCATCAGCTTGTCTGCAACGCTGTCGAGCACGAACACTTCCTTCTCACCGATGCAGAGCAGGTTGTTGTCGAACGACGCGCCTTCAATGATGGCTTTCGCCGCGCGTGTCGGGCAGCAGGTGTCATCGACAAGAACCGGCGGATTGCCCGGACCCGCGCAGATGGCGCGCTTGCCTGATTGCATCGCCGCTTTCACAACCCCGGGGCCGCCCGTGACGCACAACAACCGCACAACTTCGTTTTCGCAAAGGGCCTTGAAGGATTCGAGCGTCGGCGTCTCGATGATCGTGATCAGGTTCTGGATTCCTGTTTCGCGTTCGATCGCCTTGTTGTATTCGCGAACGGCCAGCGCGGCGCATTTTGCGGCGCCGGGATGCGCATTGAAAACAACAGCATTCCCTGCGGCCACAATGTTAACGATGTTTCCGCTCAGCGTGGGAATCGAATGCGTGGAAGGCGTGATCGCCGCGACAACACCAAACGGGGTGTATTCCTCGAGGGTGATGCCATGATCGCCGCTGCGCGCGTCGGGACGCAGCCATTCGACGCCTGGGACGAGCTTGATGATCTGCAGCTTGGCAATCTTGTGATCGAGGCGCCCAATCTTCGTCTCCTCAAGCTCGATGCGGCCCCACTCGGCGGCATTTTTTTCAGCGAGCGTTTTGACGATCTCAACCACCTTCGCGCGCGCCGCCATGCCTTTCCGTTGCAATTGCGAAAAGCCGTGCTGGGCGGCAGCGCAAGCTTCGTTGGCATCGGCGAACACGCCATGCTTGCCCGCGCCTGTGCTGATGCTTCCGCCGCTCGCGAGATTGACGCGCTTGTCGCCGCAGCCGCAACCATTGCTGGCCGGCGCAGGCGCATTTCGCTGGGGCGATGCCGCCCCATTCAATCGTCCCAGCACTTCTGCCACAACATCCCGAATCAAAGTCTCGTTCACATTCATAACGTTCTACCCGCGAATGGGGTCGAATTGCGCCCGCTCATCCTTCAACAAGAGATGTGGTCCTGAATTGGTGTTCATTCGTGTTAATTCGTGGTTCAGCGCCGCGGCTCACGATTTAGCGCTGAAGATTTGTTTTCCGAACACATCGACTGTGTCCACGATCCCGATGATCACGGCGTCAACAGGCGCCTCTTTCATTCCCGGGGCAAGGCGGGCGGAACTGCCCTGGCAGAAGAGAACCATCTCGCCGATTCCCGCGCCGACACTGTCCACCGCCACGACGGTGTTCGTGCCGCCCTTGAATTTCGTGGGATCCTTGTCATCCACCAACTGCGGGCGCAGGAGCAGGAGCTTTCGCCCGCTCATTGCGGGATCCTTCTTCGTGGCGACCACGGCACCTTCGACTTTGGCGAGGAACATAGGATTACGAGTTGCGGTCAGGAGTGTGGCGCTGGATTTCTCACTGCAAGCGTGCGGGCGAACTTCCAGCGCCTGGCCTGGGCTACTTCCGCTTCGGCAGCACGGCTTCGACTTCCGCGTGCGGACGGGCGATGACATGGACGCTGACGACCTCGCCCTTGATGGCCTTGATCGCCTGCGCGCCAGCATCGACAGCAGCCTTCACTGCGGCGACGTCGCCAACGACGACAGCGGTGACGAGCGCGTTGCCGACCTGCGTCATGGGGCCCGCGAGTTCAACGTTTGCTGCCTTGAGCATAGCGTCGGTGCCTTCGACGAGCGCGACGAGTCCGCGCGTTTCGATCATTCCAATTGCTTGATGTGCCATAATTCAGTTGATGGATGTTAATTGTTCTCCAGAAATCGTTTCACTTCACGCGCCACAACGAGCTCCTCGTTCGTGGGAATCACGATGATTTTGACACGCGAAGTGGGCGCGCTGATGACAGCTTCCTCCGCCCGGGCGGCGTTGTTCTTTTCGATGTCGAGCTCGATGCCGAGCTGATCCAGCCTGGCGCAAATGGCGGCGCGGATCTCAGGGCGGTTCTCGCCGATGCCCGCGGTGAACACAAGCGCGTCGGCGCCGTTCAATTCAAAAAAGTAGCTTCCTATCCAATGGCGCGCGCTTCCAACGAAGACATCGATTGCCATTTGCGCCGCCGCATTCCCGCGTGCAGCTGCTTCCTGGACTTCCCGGATGTCATTCGACACTCCACTGAGTCCCTTCAATCCGGATTCCTTCGACAACTGTCGCTGTGCTTCGTCGATGGAAAGTCCAAGCGCTTTCACGGCGTAGGGAATAGCCTCGGCATCCAGATCGCCCACGCGATTGTTCTGCGGCAATCCTGATTGCGGGCTCATGCCCATGCTCGTTCCAATCGCGGCGCCATTCAGAATTCCCGTCACGCTGGAACTGCCGCCCAAGTGGCAGGAAATCACGCGAAAAGGCTCGGATTCCAACTGCGTGCCGCCGTCGTTGACGTAAAGCCGCCGTACGCGTTCGGCCACGTCGTTGCGCCCGAGCATTTCTGCGGAGCGTTCGGCAATGAACTTGTGGCTGGCGCCATGGAAACCGAAACGGCGAATTCCAGCATCATGCCACGCGGCAGGGACTGCGTAGCGCATCATCGCGGCCGGGGCGAACTGATAGAACGCCGTTTCGAAAAGGCCGACCAGCGGCGTTTGCGGCATTCGTTGAGCGAAGAGGCGGATGCCATTGATGTACGGCGGATTATGTGCGGGAGCGAGGCCGTTATAATCCGCCATCGCCTTGAGCACGCGATCATCAAGACGCACACAACCCGTGACATCCTTTGCGAGCACCGTCTTGAAGCCGACCGCCGCAAGGTCGTCTTCGTTTTCGATGAAGCCCGTCTTCTTCAATTCCCTGAGGCAATCTTCAATCGCGGCCGGATAATCAGTGACCCGCTCGATGCCGCCCTTATGCACCAGGCGTTCGGGGCTGCTCGAGAAATCGAACAGCCGCCATTTGAGCGACGTCGAGCCGATGTTGGCCACGAGGATCTTCACGCGACGAATGTCAAGGCTGCCAGTGCGCCAGAATTCCGCGCACGTACGGTCCTCAACGCCTCATTGCTGCAACCACTTGCCGAGCCCTGCGAGGCCTTCGTGCGGCCGCGGGATCACTTGCACGCTGACCACTGAGCCAACCTGCGCAGCCGCTGCAGCGCCTGCGTCGGTGGCGGCCTTCACGGCTGCGACGTCGCCGCGGAAAAATCCCGTGACATAGCCGCTGCCGATTTTCTCCCAGCCAGTGAGCGTGACGTTGGCGGACTTGAGGGCCGCATCAGCGGCTTCGAGCAAGGCACACAGGCCTTTGCATTCGATCATTCCAATTGCTTGTTGAGCCATAAAATTATGTAGGTGGATTGCTGGAGGTGCTTACTTCTTTGCCGCGGCCGCGCCATTGTCGCCGATGAATGCGGCGAGCAGGTCATCGTGCGGACGGGCGAGAATGTGGGAACTGACGAGTTCGCCGACCTTCGCCGCCGCCTTGGAACCCGCGTCCACAGCGGCTTTCACGCTGCCGACGTCTCCCCTGCAGAGAACGGTGATCAGTCCGCCGCCGATGGGAATGGTTTTGACGAGACTGACGTTGGCGGCTTTCACCATCGCATCACTGGCTTCGATGCTGCCGACGTAGCCCTTGGTTTCGATCATGCCTAGTGCTTCGCTCATAGAATATGTGTGGTTAACGGAATTATTTGATCAGCTCTACCGGCGTGTCCGGTTGCAGGTTGCACGCGTTGCCTTCGTCGGTGTCGATATGCACCTCCAGCTTGAAACTCTTGTCGACGCGGCAAAGCATCTTGTCCAGCGTGATGGCGCACGGGCCGCCAATCTTCAGTTTCATTTCGTCGCCCGCCTTGACGCCGTAAAAGTTCGCATCGTCGGGAGACATATGCACGTGCCGCAACGCGCGGATGACGCCTTCCTGCATTTCAAAAAATCCTTCCGGACCCATCAGCATGCAGCCGAGGGTGCCCTTGATGTCGCCCGAGCTGCGCAGCGGGAGGTCGAATCCAAGCGCGATGCCGTCGGTATAGGAAAGCTCCACCTGATTCAACGTTCGGCAGGGTCCAAGAATGCGCAGGTTGGAAATGACCCGGCTGCGCGGCCCAATCAACGTGAGCGTCTCCTTCGCGGCGAACTGCCCGTCCTGGTAGAGCCATTTGTGAACGGTGAGTTGATGGCCCTTGCCGAACAGCAGTTCGACGGCTTCCTGCGTCAGATGACAGTGCCGAGCACTAATGTTCACCAACAACGGATTGGGCGCGGTCGCGGTGGCCGGAAGCGGCTTGCCAAGCCGCCGATAAACCGCCTGCCGAACCAGATGTTCCACTGCCGACCGATGCAACGTTGGGCTGGGTGCCGCCATAACAATGGCCGAACTCTGCCAAGTTTCGTCACGGAGTCAACAAAAATGTTGCAATATCTTCCAATTTCTACCAACATCTTGATCGATGCAGGCTGAAGAACGTCAAAAGAGGATCGAAAACTACCTTACAAAAGTGGAGTTTGCGTCGCTGGAGGAATTGGCAAACCACGTAGACGCCTCAGTATCAACGGTTCGAAGAGATTTAACGATTCTGGAAGCTACTGGAAGCCTCAAACGCACTCACGGTGGAGCCCGACTGCTCACACCGTCGACGGATGAGTTTGCGTTTTCAGCGCGGGATACACAACAACTCTCGGAGAAGGAAGCAATTGGAAAAGCCTGCGCGGCTCTCGTCCAACCCAACCAAAGCGTGATCATCGACGCCGGCACGACCGTGTATCACGCCGCCCGTTATCTCGAGGAAAAGACACCGCACATCATCACCAATTCCCTGCCCGTCGCGAATCTCTTCGCCGCATCGATCCGCCTCGAGGTGGTGCTTTCCGGCGGTGTGATTTATCCACGACTTGGCGTCTTGGTGGGACCACTCGCGGTCGACGCATTCACACGGATTCACGCCGACGTCGCGATCATGAGCGGCGGCGGGATTGCGTTGGAAGGGATCAGCAACTCGCACGGTTTGTTGATCGACATCCAGCGCGCCATGATCAATGCCGCGCAGAAAGTCATCTTCTGTTTCGACCACACAAAGTTTGGCCGTCAGTCCGTGCTCGCGTTGTGCGGCCTCGAGTGCATAGACACGATCGTGACGGACAAGGCCGCGCCGATGGAACTCGTCGAACAATTCCGTGCGCGTGACATCGAAGTTGTCGTAGCGCCCTGAACTCTCAAATTTGAAATCCCAAATCCGAGATTTCCGCCTATTGCATTCCGATATGCTTGAAGAACGGTTCCAGCGAACGGGGCCGGCCGAGGAATTTCTCAATCGAAATGTTCACGTCGCGTGAATCGCCGGGTTCATAAATCTCACGGCGCAGGCGCATTCCGATTTCCTTGTCGTGATATCCGTTCGGCGCCTTCTCAAACACTGTTGCCATGTCCGCAGAGATCGCGTCGGCCCACGCGTAACCATAATATCCCGCGCTATAGCCAATGATGTGCCCGAAATACGTGACAAACGCGGTGTCGGACGGCATCGGCAAAAAGACTTCGCTCAGCTTCTGATTGGAAAGGGCGAGCGCCTGCCCCGCGTTATCCTTGGTGATCTGCGTGTGCAACGTCAGGTCCATCAAGCCGAACGACAACTGACGGCGATAGCGTGTCCCTTCCGTGGCAAGGCGCGCTTCCTTCAGTTTCGCCAGAACTTCTTCAGGAATTTTTTTCGTGGGATCCCGATAATCGGCTGCGAAGCTGTCCAACACCTTCTTGTCCCACACCCAGTATTCAAGCATCTGCGAAGGGGCCTCCACGAAATCACGCGGCACGCTTGTTCCGGAAAACCGCGTGTACTTGGCACGCGTCAGGATCGAATGCATCGCATGCCCAAACTCGTGGAAAAGCGTCTCAACGTCACTGTGCGAGAGCAGTGATGGGCGGTCCGCGGTGGGCGCTGGAAAATTACAGACGAGCGCGACCGTTGGCCGCTGATAGGTGCCATCCCGAAGCTCCTTGCCGTCGATGATCCCGAACTGCGCAAAGTGATTGTATTTTCCTTCGCGCGGAAACATATCGAGGTAGAACATGCCCATGGGCTCGCCCGTTTTTTCGTCGAGCACGGCATACAACTGCAGTCCGTCTACCCATTTATAGGGCGCGTCGATCGCCTGGAACTTCAGGCCGAAGATGCTTTGGTAGATGGCAAACATGCCATCAAGCACGCGCTGGTATGGAAAATAAGCGCGGAGCTGTTCGACATCGACGTTGTAACGTTCCTTCTTCAACTGGTTGCTGAAATATCGCCAGTCCCAAACTTCAACGCGTGCATTGCTATCTCCAGTCTCCTTGACCTTCAATTTTTGATATTCCGCAAGCTCGGCTGCGAACTTTGGCTGCAGGCCTGCGATCAGCCGCTCTTCGAACGCTATGGCAGTGGCGGCGTTCTTGACCATCTTCACTTCCGTCCCGTAATCCGCCCAGTGCGCGTAGCCAAGGCGGCGGGCGATGTCGTGGCGCAGCGGCAGGATCTTCTCAAGCAGCGGCAGGTTCTCCTCGCGAGCAAGGTTGCTCTGTTCGACGAGCAAGCGCTTGCGCGTCTCCTCTCGGCGCGCATTGTCCATGACGGAAATGTAGTGCCACGTCACGTTGGCCAGGACGCTGTATTGGTCATCGCCGGTTTTGATTTGCGTCAGGAAATCTTCAGGAACGCCCTCGAGTTCAGCCTTCGTGAACACCAGCACCTTCTTTGCCTTGGTGATGTTGTTTTGGTAATCCGTTGAAAGCCCCGTCAGCTGTTTTCGCAACGCTTCCACTTCGTCCCTTTCAACCTTGGACAGGTGCAACCCGGCGCGCTTGTAGTCGCGCATGGTTTCCGTCAGCAACTTCGCATCTTCGCCCGCGAGCTTCGGCTGCGTGTCTGCAAAACCCTTCACCACCCGATACACGTCCTCCCGATACTCCAGCCCAACCATCCACGATTCGAATTCCTTGATTGCCGCGGTTGCCGCGTCCCGAAGTGCGGCGTTCGTGCTCGTCTGTTCAATCACCGAAAGGCGGTTGGCCACGCCTACAACCTGGTGCACAAGGTCGTCGATCGCGCGCACTGTGTTGTCGAAGGTTGCAGATGCCGGCGGGATGGCGCCAACGCGATCCAACGTTGAATTGCCAAGGGCGATCGCATTCGAAACGGATCCCTGGATTTGCGCCGCGCTGGTTTCAAATGTGGGCAGCGCGATGCGCGAATTGAATTTTGCAGCGCGCTCCTGGACCTGCTCGAGCGTGAGGGAGGATTTGCTGCCGTGCTGGGGCGGAGAGGTGCAGGCTGACATGATGAGAGAAACGACCGCAATAATGAACAGGTTGCGACGCATAAATAAGTGTGATGGAACGTTAGTGCAGGATGCTAAATGCCGTGGCGCAGACTTCCAAGTCTGCTGTATCGCCCGTCCGCCGTAGCAGTTATTGCGGAGGGTGGACAGGTTTCCCAACCTGCACGGCGCCGGTCGCGCCCAGCCGGCTTGGACGCACGGCGATACAGCAGGTTCGGAGACCTGCGCCACGCGTTTATTTCTTTGCGAAGATTTTATTCGCTTCCTCGAGGGTTTCCTTCGATCCGATGTCATACCAGATTCCGGGAACCTTCCAGGTGTAGACCGGCGTTCGCGAATAGAGCCATTGCACGAGGCGGCCCGGTTGATCAGGGTTGTTTCCCTCAGCGATGTATTTGTCAATCATCGGGATCACGCTCTTTGGGTAATAATAGAGCGCGATGCCTGTCAGAGTGCTCGTGGGGTTCTTCGGCTTCTCCTCGAAAAACGTGATTCGCCCCTGGTCATCGAGCGTGATCGAGTTGTATTTCTTGATCTGCTCGAGGTCGCCGACGTCATAAAGCGCCAGCACGGGAGCATTCTTCTCGCGGCATACGCGCCCGAACCCTTCCAGGTTTTCGCTGAACAGGTTGTCCCCTGCCACGACGATGAGGTCGTCATTCACATTGTGCGTCTTGAGCACGTAATGAATATCGCCAATCGCGCCGAGCTTGTTGGTATCGTCGGTCGACCCATCGTTGACGATGGTAAAATTGAGATGGGAGCGGGTGGCGCGGTACTCATCGGACCACTTTTGGAAATGCCCGGCGAACTTGGCATTTGTCACGACATAGATGCGATCGATCCCGCCCACGGCCGACAGATTGTCGAGCACGTATTCGATCATCGGTTTCCCTGCGACGGGCAGGAGCGGCTTGGGTTGGGTGAGCGTAAGGGGATACAGCCGCGTTGCATATCCAGCGGCGAGAATAATGACTTTCATCGTTGGCAAAATCGTGTGTTAACAAACGCGTGAAACGCGGACACTATTGCTGGCAGTGCCCGCGTGCGTCAACAGATACGAACAAAACAAACCTGCCAGGAATATGGGGTGAATTGCGCGCCAATCACCCTCAGGCTGGCGGCTGTTCCATCACGAATTCTCCCAATTCCGTCCTCAGTTCCGAAGACAACGCCACGCCATTCGTCAGCACCCTCACGCCGTCGAACTGGCGCAGCTGTTGCAGCCACGGAACCCATCCCGCATTGGCCAATTCTTCGAGCGGCACTGCGGCGGGGCGCTGAAACAGTATCGCCAAAAGCCTGGCACATCCGTCCATGTCGGCCTGCCGGAGCCGCCGGGCCTGGGCGGCAATTTTGAAAGAGCCGAAAAAAAGCCGCGGCCCGCTCAGCAGGATGTCTGCGATCATGTTGGCCGACGCTCCTGAATGAATGAGCATCATCGCCAGCGCGCCTGTCGGTCCCGTGTGATACGCCAGCCCTGGAACAGTCTTGTAATCATCCGCCGGGTAATCGCCCCAATGAAACGGATCCGTTCGAAAATATTGAAACACCAACAAACCCGTGAACACTGCGCTGCAAACCAAACGGGCCTCGTGGGAGAGGCTGAGCCTTTTGCGAAACAACAATTCCGATGCAGCGGAGACGCCCTTCGATCCGCCGTAAATTACTGCATAAGTCAGCCAGAAGGTCAGAAACAGGACGATCAAGCCTGCGATGAGCATGAACAGGGAGAGCCCTGAGTTCTGCAGGACCAATTGCGACTTTTCCCGTGCAATCCACCGTTTTAACGCGTCCTCAAGCATCTTGGCGAAGTTCGTTCCAGCTGCGTGCCATTGAACCCGTCGCGCGCACCTGCATCAAGCCCCTTGCAGGAGGAAAACGGCCGAAGTTTGTAACTGCTCGGCCGGATGCAACGGCGCGCGAACTTCAAGCATTCCGCATCCCGTGTTTCCCAACCTGCTCTGCAAGCACGATCTTCGATGAAGGCCGCGCGGATTAGAACCGGATCACGTTCAGCACGCGATGACCCGAACTCCACAGATCTTCGAGGAACCGTTCCGTCGCGGCACCCGTGACGCGCACCACGCAGACAGGCAGGCCATCCTGCTCCGAGGTGGTCAGGCTCAAGACGCGCAACTTCCGCCTCGCAGCTTCGCCGCAGATGTAATCGAAAATGTTTTCGCCGGCGGAAACATCGAACGTGACACGAGCGCCACCTTGCAAGGTTGGAAAGATACTGACGAACGCCCGAAAGATATCGGACTCCGTGATGATGCCGGCCAGTTTGCCATCACGCAAAACTGGCAGTGCGCCCACTTTCTTTTCAGCCATCACGGCAGCAGCCTGTTCGATGGGAGCGTCAGGCGTCGTCGTTTGGAGGTCCCTGGCCATCACCTGGCCTGCGTTGCCTGGCGCAGCGCCGGACCGGGCGGCGATTACTGCAAAGGGATTAACGTCCGACGGAAACGCGTGGAGGATATCCTTGGCGGACACCAGTCCAACCAGGCGCTCACCCGCCTGGCCGGGTTCAGTTACGAGCACGCGCCGAATGCGCTTCTCAGCCATCAGGGCTGCCACTTCGTTCAGCGGCATTTCCGGCCGAACCGTCACCACGTCCCGAACCATCCACATGCTGACGATCATAAAGGCAGGACCTTGGGTTTGTTCATGCGGACGCTGTGCGCCCCAGTTCATTCAGCAGGCCATGCAGGAAAACGACGTTGTCGCTCTGCACGTAATGCATGCGGCCGCCCATGCGATCGAAGCTCTTGCAGAATCGCAGGTAGTAGGCGGGATTCGATTTCGGCGGTTCACCCTGCGACCAGTCCCATCCCCCGCCCTCCTGGACATCCACCACGAAAAATGAATGGCCCTGCACGATGGGCCGATTTGAATGCAGCCGCAGATTGTTGACGCAGCTCAGGCTTTTCTCAAACACCTGCGGCGCCATGATTGCCGAACCGACGGAAAGCACGACGCCGTTGTCGAGGCCTTCAACGGAAGCGCCGAAGAGCCGGAAATCCATTGCTGCCGCCCGCCCAATAACCGCTCCATTAAACATGGGATGATTCGAAATGATGTCGTACCCGATCCCGGGATGCACCGTGACGGGAACGTTTCGTCGAAAGGCTTCGGCGAGAATGGCGCTGCTTTTCCAGGGGTGCGCGACGGCGATGCGGCCAGATGGCAAACGATGAAGGTGCATCGCCTGCAAAAGATCCGCACGCGCTGGAGCAAGCGGGTGCAGAGGCTCGGCGCGCAGGCTGGCTTCCAGTTCACTGATTGCCGGAAGCGTGACCCCATCTTCTTCGATGAAGCGTCCGAGGCTGCGGCCATACCCTTCCTGACGCAACGCGCCTGCAAGCAGCGCAAGGTGAATGTTGCGCCCGGTTTCATCCCAGGTCCCGAACGTTCCAGTCACCACGTTCTTCCGAACGCTTTCCTCGGTGCGTCCCAGAAAGGAAAGTTCCCAGTCGTGAATCGTTCCCGCGCCATTAGTCGCAAGGTGCGTGATCCAGCCTTCGCGCAGCAGCGCATTCACGATAAGAAGCGCGCCGTTTTTGACCAGGTGCGCGCCATACATCAGGATCACGCTCGCATTCTGATCGCGCGCTTTTCTGATGCGATCAGCACAAGCGCGAATGTGCTGCGCCACATTCGGCGGACACGCGGCAGGCCGCGTCGCGGGATCAACCAGGATTTTTTCGACGGAACTGAGGCTCTCGCGGCGTGCCAACGGGAAAACCGTGACGCGCGTCAGGTCAAGCGGTTCAGGAAACGGGTTCATGGACGTGCCCATGTAGCACGAATTAATTCCGCGAACACGTTTTTTCCTCAAACGGGACAATTCGAAACATCTGAGCTACGTAGCGCAACCACCAAGTCTGCTGTGTCGGGGGTCCTTCGCAGCATCACTGTGGAGCGCGGATAGGTTTTCTAACCTGCATCGCGCTGGTTACGCCCGGCCGGCTTGGAAGCCGGCGATACAGCAGGTTCGGAGACCTGTGCTACGCGCGCTTCGAAAATCGTTCGGCAACGAAATCCCAATTGACCACGTTCCACCACGCACTCAGGTAATCCGCGCGTTTGTTCTGATACTTGAGATAATAGGCGTGTTCCCACACATCAACGCCGAGCAACGGCTGCGCGCCAGTCGAAAGCGGTGTGTCCTGGTTCGGAGTTCCCAGAATTGCCAGTTTCCCGTCCTGTAAAACAAGCCATGCCCAGCCGCTGCCGAACACCTTCGTTGCCGCTTCGTTGAACTTCGTTTTGAAATCCGAGAAGTTTCCAAAACCGGATTCGATCGCCTTCGCGAGTTCACCGCGCGGTTCCCCGCCGCCATTCTTCTTCATCATCTGCCAGAAGAGCGAATGGTTGTAGTGACCGCCGCCGTTGTTGCGAACGGCGGTGCGCACGCTTTCCGGCAGCGAATTGAGATTCTGAATCAGCTCTTCAATCGAACGGGAGCCTCCCGCCTGGGAATCGGCCAATGCTTTGTTGAGATTCGAAACGTAAGCCGCATGGTGGCGGCCGTGGTGAATCTGCATCGTCTGGGCATCAATGTGAGGCTCCAATGCGTCTTCCGCATATGGAAGCTTCGGAAGCGTGAACGGGCTGCTTGCACCGGGAGCGTTGCCGGCGGAAGCGGCGTGAGTGACGATGTGCGGCGTGGCTGCAGCCGCAATCACGGCAACCGCAGTCGTCCGGATGGCGTGTCTTCGTGTCATCATAGCATTTCCATTGGGTTGTTGTTCACTGTGCTGTTCCGCGAACAGACGCGGAAGCAGCCAAGGTTGTTTCAATACTTTGTGACCTGCTGCGTCAGCCCGCCATCGACGTAATACGTGCTGCCTGTCACGTAATCGGATTCGCTGCTCGCCAGGAAAACCGCGACGGCAGCCACCTCCTCTGGCCGGCCAAAACGGCCCCACGGAATTTCGCTGATCGCGTTTTCCTTCTCCTGCGGATTATCCAGTACCTTCTGGTTGATCGGGGTCGCGATCGCGCCCGGCGCGATATTGTTTACGTTGATGCGATGCTCCGCCAGTTCCATTGCCAGGTTGCGCATCATCATTCGGATGCCACCCTTGGACGCGCAGTAGGAGGTGTAACCTACAAACGGAATGTCCTCGTGAACGGAAGAGATGAAGATCAGTTTCCCGCCCGGCCCCTGCTTGACCATCTGGCGGGCAGCAACCTGGCTCACGAGGTATGATCCAAAGAGGTTCACCGAGATCACCTTGTTCCATTCCTCATCCGTGGCTTCAAGGAATGGCTTTTGAATCTCAATCCCCGCGTTGTTCACCACAATATCAATGCGTCCAAGCCGCTGAACGATGTCGTTCACCATGCCTTCAACCTGTTCGCGATTGTCCACGCTTGCGGGAGCGAGGAATGAATCAGGACTCGTGCGGCGCGCTTCATCGAGGACCGGTTTGCCGTCGTTTCCTCCCGGCCGCGTATTGATCGCAACCTTTGCGCCTTCGCGGGCAAACCGCAGCGCAATGGCTTTACCAATGCCGCTGGCAGCGCCCGTGACGAGTGCGACTTTATCTTTGAGTTGCATGGGTGACTGAGCTTTCAGCGTTGACCAGCACGGACAGAAAGTCATGTGGGTGTTCACCCCCACGCGGCGGCGTGTGCCCCGCTCCAATCACGCCGCACGCTGCATCAGCTTGACGATCCGCCGATGGGCGCTTGTGAATGCGAGCTCATCCAGCTGCTCCAGGGTTTTCC
Source organism: Verrucomicrobiia bacterium (assembly GCA_035629175.1). Taxonomy (NCBI): domain Bacteria; kingdom Pseudomonadati; phylum Verrucomicrobiota; class Verrucomicrobiia; species Verrucomicrobiia bacterium. The sequence continues at coordinate 23,706 of DASPIL010000015.1, forward strand.
AGGTGCCAGCCACTCGCCCGCTCTTTGCGTTCCAACACGTCACATACGCATCGAGTGTGATTCGATAACGCGTGATGGAGTGGCGAATCGTGCAGAGGCTGGCGACCTGTTCGGGAACAAAGCCCAGGAGTCCGCGGCCCGCGCTATGAACATCCGCCGAACCCTGTTCGAGCTCCACGTTTGGAAATTCCCACAGGTGCGCGTTCACGACTCCTGCCGGGCGCTGGCGGACGAGAACGTGATTTCGCTTTCGAACGACAAACGCAGCGAAGCGGCGCGGCGTTATGCGCATACGCTCGCCAAGGTTTGGCAACTCATGCACACGTGACGTCCGCAACGCGAGGCAACGATGCCGCAGGGGGCAATCATCGCAACGCGGCGTTCTCGGAGTGCAGATCAACGCCCCTAATTCCATCAGCGACTGATTGAACGCAGACACCGGATGCAATTTGCCGCGTTTCGTCTCAGCGCTGCCGGCGGCCGCAACCAACAGTGCCGCCAGGTCCCAGAGCCTCGCATTGGTTTGCTTCTCCCGGGGATCCTCGCCAATGGCGAACAGGCGTGTCAGGACCCGAACGACATTGCCATCCAGGATTGGCCTCGGGTGCTGGAATGCGATGCTGCAGATTGCGCCCGCCGTGTAGCGCCCAATCCCGGGCAATTCGAGAACATCATCGAACTTGCGTGGGAAAACCCCTCCGTGCCTGGCCATCACGACTTGCGCCGCCTTCTGCATGTTCCGCACGCGCGTGTAGTATCCAAGCCCCTCCCAAAGCTTGTGAACCCGGTCGGGGTTGGCCGCGGCGAGCGACTGCACGTCAGGCAGATCGCGCATCCATCGCTCCCAATACGGAATGACCGTTTTCACCTGCGTCTGCTGCAGCATGATTTCCGAAACCCAAATGGCGTAAGGATCGCGCGTGCGCCGCCACGGGAGGTCACGGGCGGTGCGCCCGAACCATTCCAGCTGGAGCGACACGATCTCGCCCGCCGCAGGTCCGGGTGCGATCGGGTCACTCTGATGTTTGCGGCGCGACATGAACGAAAGCTACAGGTGCGGGACGATGCAGCTCAAGTTTCGTAGCGCAGTTTCGCAAATTCTTGATGACCTTTGGATTTCGTCAGCATTACCTTGCGTGCGTTGAAACCGCTGACTTCCTACACGTGCAAGCTCACTGACGCTCAAGCGGCGTCGCTGCGGGAGCATCTCGTTGAGAACAGTTATCGCTTCCGCGACGTGCCTTACGCGCGCTTTGCCGCCGAGAAGGACAAGTTGAATGCGGTGTTCTACGAAAGCGGCAAGCTGGTGCTGCAAGGCAAGGGAACGCAGGAATTCATCGAGTTCGTCCTCGAACCCGAAATCCTCAAGGAAGCGCGTCTCGGCTACGAATCCGTGTTGAACCCTGAACTGCTCCTGCCGCGGTTCGGCGTCGACGAAAGCGGCAAGGGCGATTTCTTCGGGCCGTTGTGCGTCGCGGGAGTCTACGTGAACGAAACGGTGATCAAGGCGTGGGCCGACGCCGGCGTGCGCGATTCAAAAAACATTTCCAGCGACAAGCGCATCCGGGAGCTGGCCGAACTCATCCGCGAAACTCCCGGCTGCGTCACGGCCGTGGTCCCGATCGGGAACGAGGCTTACAATCGGCTCTACAAAACCATGCGCAGCGTCAACGCAATGCTCGCGTGGGGTCACGCGCGGGTGATCGAAAACCTCATGGGCCAGAAACACCGGATGAACCCTCCGCCCGTCCGCGCGATCAGCGATCAATTCGCGTCTAGCAAGGAAGTCGTGGCGAAGGCTCTGATGTCGCTGGGCCGCGAACTGGAACTTGTGCAAAAGCACAAGGCCGAAGAGGACATCGCAGTGGCTGCGGCTTCGATTCTCGCGCGCCACGAATTCGTTTCCCGATTGGCCGCGCTCGAAAAGCAGTTTGAAATCAAGCTGCCAAAAGGCGCGTCGGCAGCGGTTGATGCGGCAGCGAAAGAATTCATCGAACGGCACGGCGTCGAGAAGCTTCCCGCCGTCTCAAAGATGCATTTCCGCACGGCGCTGCGCGCGCAAGGCTTGCCTGAGCCGCCCAAGACACCGTGGAAGCGCTCCAGCGGATCCAGTTCCTGAACCGTAACCTGCACCACAAAATCAACCTCTTGAATCGCATGTTCAGCATCAAAACCGTGCCCCTTGTTTTCGCCGCTGCGCTCCTCACGCTTGCAGGATGCGCGACGCCAAATGCCTCATCCTCACGCGCCGAACGCTCCCAGTTTTATGAGCTGCGCGTTTACTCGACGCATTCGGAGGGCCAACAGAAACGGATCAGTGATCATTGGCAAAACGCCGCGATCCCAGCCTACAACCGCATCGGGGTTCAATCGATTGGTGTCTTCACCGAACACCAGGACTCACCCACAAACCACGTTTACGTCCTGCTGCCCTTCGACTCGGCGGAACAGTTCGCGATTGCGCAGGAAAAGCTGCTGGCGGATGCAACGTATCAGCAGGCAGCGGCGGATTATGCGAACCTTCCGAAAGAACAGGCCGCTTTCGACAAGCTGGAATCGTCACTGCTCATTGCGTTCAAGGGAATGCCCAGGATGGCGTCCTTGCCTGCGACAGGCGACCGTTCAGCGTGGGTGTTCGAACTGCGGACGTACTTCAGCCCGAGCGAAAGCCGTGGATGGAACAAGATCAAGATGTTCAATGATGGCGAGATCAAGGTGATGCAGGATGTCGGCCTGGCGCCCCTGTTCTTCGGGCAGAACCTGACGGGTACACAACTCCCTGCGCTGACTTACATGACGTGCGGCGAAACCCTGGAGGAACATCAGAAACATTGGCGCGCGTTTGGATCCGCGCCCGGCTGGAATGCGCTGAAGAACGACCCGCAATACAAGGACAACATGACTGGAATGTCGCGGGTGATTCTGAAGCGAACAGCAGCGTCGCAGCTGTGACGCCCTGCCATTCAGGGTAGCGTCAGGCATCCCTGCCTGACGTAGAGGGCGTGCATCCTTGCCGCCCGGAAAGAATCGTGGAATGCGACGCACGCTCGCCTTTGCTCATCGCGCTTCTCCGTGCCTGAGGTTCCTCCCACCGGGCTGGAAGCCCGGCTTTACGGCAGGCAGGATGCCTGCCGCCACACGCTTTTCGATAGGGGTAGGAGCGAGGGATTAACCTCGCCCCTCCCTCCAAACCGGACGGGCGGATTTCCCGCATCCGGCTTTCCGTTTAGTGGTTCCTGTCCGGAGTTGGCTCGCTTCGGCTCGGGCTGTGGCCAGGGAGATCAGCC